>NZ_JBNDIK010000030.1:0-85378 GCF_050434365.1 Massilia sp. UYP32 | reverse complement strand
TCTGCTGGGTACTGATTCACTGCGCGTCTTTGCTCCGCCCCCGGATGGATTAAAGTGATTCAAGTGACGCGACATCTATCCTGACAGAGGGGGATGTCAAGTATCTAGCATGTGACTACAAAAACAACAAGAAAGTTTGGAAAGAATTCACACCGGAAAAAGAAGTCAAGAACTGCACCATGGAAGTTAGAGAGAAAACGAACGGCAACAAGACAGCAAAGCTTTATTGCAAATAAATTCAGTTAGCAAACTACAAGCCCTTTTGGGTGGCTTTTTTAAGATTTAAATGTAATAACAACTCAGAATAAGTTACATGTACACACTCGCACTGCTACGGCACCGGATTGCTTTCATCACTTAGTCTTGCGCTGCGACTGCGGAAACCGCAAGTGATACCGCAACCCCTCCCCCGGCGCACTCTCCACCCTGACCGTCCCGCCCAGCGCCCCCGTCACCAGGTTGTACAGGATATGCGCCCCCAATCCGCTCCCACCCGTCCCACGTTTGGTGGTAAAGAACGGATCGAACAGCTTGTCCAGCGTGTCCTTGTCCATCCCCGCCCCATCGTCGGTATAGTCGAGCACCACCCAGCCATCTTGTTCGACCGCCGCGCGCACCGTAATATTGCCCGGCTGGTCACGCTCGAACCCATGCACCAGCGAATTCATCACCATATTGGTGACGATCTGCGACACCGCCCCCGGATAACTGTCCAGCACCAGATCCTTCGGGCAGTCGACGTCCACCTTCACCGGCCGCCCTTTCAGCTTCGGCTGCAGTGACAGCAGCACTTCCTTCAGGTACGCGTCCAGATTGAAGCTGCGGATATCGCCCGACGACTGATCGACCGCCACCTGCTTGAAGCTGCGCACGAGCGCCGCCGCGCGCTGGGTATTGGTGGTCATGATGCGCAGCGACTGGTCGACCACGTCGAAGAAGGTGGCCAGGCTCTCTTCGGTCATCTCGCCCGCCGCCAGTTCTTCGCGCGTGAGCTTGAGTTCCTGCACCAGGTGGCTGGTCGCCGTCACGCAAATGCCCAGCGGGGTATTGATCTCGTGCGCCACGCCCGCCACCAGCCGTCCCAGCGACGCCAGCTTTTCCTGGCGCACCAGTTCCGATTGCGCCTCCTGCAGCGCGTGCAGGGCGTCATTCAGCGCCGCATTCTGCTGCTCCAGTTCCTGCTTGGCCTTGCGGATCTTGCGATCGGCCTGCATGCGCGCGATCGCCACCGCCACGTGGCTGGCCATGAAGGCCAGCAGATCCAGCTCGGCCTTGGTATAGACGATGGCCGGGTCGTAGCTCTGCACCACGATCACGCCATACGGCTTGTCGTGGACCAGCATCGGCGCCCCCATCCAGCTCGCGATCTCGGTATTGCCGAGGGGTTCGGTGACGATGCCGTTGGCCACCAGCTGGCGGAAGCTCCCCAGGTCGTGCAGCTGCGCCTGCTTGCTCGACAAGACGTAGGAGCACATGGCCTTGCCGAACGGGAAGCGCTGCAGCGGCGGCGTGCTGTCCTTCTGGTCGACGAAATACGGGATGCTGATTTCTTCGGTGTCGGGGTGATAAAGCGCGATCAGGAAGTTGTCGGCCACCATCAGCTCGCCGATGATTCCGTGCAGGCTCGCGCTCAGGGCGTCGGTGTCGAGCGCCTGGGCCGACAGGTCGGCGATCTGGTACAGCGCGTGCTGCACCTTCTCGGCGCGCCCGCGCTCGGCCACTTCGTGGGCCAGCGCCGCGGTGCGCGCCGAGACTGCGCGCTCCAGCCGCTCCACGCTCTGCAAGCCCTGCAGCGCGTTGGACACGTGGTTGGCGATCAGGGCGAACAGCGCCTGGTCTTCCGCACTGTAGGTCTGCTCGGGGGAATAGCTCTGGATGACGATCGCCCCCAGCGCCTGGTGATTCTGGTCCAGCAGCGGACAGGCGACGAAGTGCTCCGGCACGCTGCCGCTGCCCCAGCGCCCGCTACTGCGCAGGCGTTCGTGGAAATCCGCCGCCGTCAACACCAGGGTCTGGCGATTCAGCAGCACCCACGCGGTCGGCGACTGCTCGGGCGAGGCCAGCGTGATGCGCTCGTTGGGATCGCGGCTGCCGTCGGCCTCGTCGACGAAATAAGGGAAGCGCACCGTACCGTCTTCGCGGTCAGCCAGTGCGACGTAGAAATTGGCCGCATACATGATGCGGCCCAGCGCCCGGTGCACGGCCTCGATGAATGCGGTGATGTCGCTGCAGCTGGTCGATAATTGCCCGATCTCGAGCAGCATCGACTGGACCGCTTCCAGCCGGTCAAGACGTTCCATGCTTCCCCCACGTAATCAAAAAATGCGCAGAGGAAATAGTAGCAGCTTGCCACCCGCCGCAGCAGCCTGCGGCAAGTAAATGTGGTTTTTCAGCGCGGGGCGCGGAAATCGTTCTCGATCCAGGCCAGGGCCGAGGCCTGGGTCAGCTTGAAGGTCGGGGCCACCCGCACCTTCGCCACCTGCTCGCCCATCTCGTCCGTAGCGGCAAGCATGGCATAGGGATCGTCGTCGTCCGGCACGATGTCGAGCGTCACTTTCAGTTCGCCCTCGCCGGTCGAGACGAACAGGTTCTTGTGCAGGATTGCGTGCATGTGCTGCTCGTGGCGGCGGATCACCTCGGACGCGGTCTTGATCAGCGTGTTGAAGGCATTGACGTCGAGTGGCTTCGGATTCTTCTTGTCGCGGCCCATGGTCCAGGGGCCGACCAGGGCCGGCTCCGGCTGACCATCCTTGTACATCGCCACCGCCCAGCCTTCGTCATCGTCGTTCTTGATCACGCGCGCGGTCCATCCGTTGCCCTGCCACAGGCGCGGCTCCTGCACCGGGCCGGTGTCCTGTTCTTCGTCGTCGTGATCGTGGGTCTGGTCGTTCATCTGCTTCCTTCTGCGTCGCTTGCGCCAAAACCACGATCATAGAGGAAACGGGACCCATGAAAAAGCCCGCACGTGCAGGCAGTGCGGGCCTTTTGACGCTGACTCGACAATATCAGGCCGGGCAGTCGTCGACGATGCGCGGACAGCGCCAATCGGGGCCCGGCGGCGGCACGATCGGCGGGCCCACGGGAATCGGCCGCGGGTCGCCGTTCGGCGCCGGCGTGTGCCGGTTGGACGGGTGATGCGGGTTGATGATGATCGGCGGTATCGCGGGCGGCGCCGATGGCGGATCTTTGGGACTGCTTTCGACCACGGCCAGGCGGTCCCGGATTCCATGAAACGCTGCTTGCATAGGATCCCCCTGTAACAGAGAGAACCAGTATAGGAAACCCGGCAGGCATTACAAGCAAAAAATTGCCGGCATTTCTGCCCGGCCCCGGCTATGCACGTTTCGTCCCGCAAAACGCGCGGCCTGTCGCACGCCGGTGGCCGCGCGCTGCGCCCAGGCATACAGTTCGAGCATGCAAGAACAAAACGTGCAACCGACTACCACCCCAACTACGAGGACCGCCATGAAAAAATACGCCCCCTACATCATCCTGTTCCTGTTCGCCGCGCTGCTGTTCAACAGCTGGGGCAACGACATGACGATGCACTTCGACGGCGACGAAATCGACGGCCCGCTGGGCTGGATGCTGGCCACCCTGTTCGCGGGCGGCGGCGCCTTGCTGGCGCTGTTCATCACCATCATGGTGGGCGTGCTGCTGGCGGTGGTGTTCGCCGGCGTCGGCGTGATGCTGCTGGGTTCGCTGGGCATTGGCGCCATCGTCCTGGCGCTGGCCATCTCGCCGCTGCTGCTGCCGCTCGTGATTCCGGTGGCGCTGGTCTGGTACCTGATGAGCCGCTCGCGCAAGGTCAATCTCGAAAAAACCGCGACCGCCTGAACGTCGTCACGATTTCCTCTGTTGGCCGGGGTTCTCCCCCGGCCTTTTTTATGACTGCTTGCGCGCCACGTACTGCTCGTAGCCGCGCGCGCGCAGGGCGCAGGCCGGGCAGGCGCCGCAGCCGTGGCCCCAGGGATGCGCGTCGCCGCGCTCGCCCAGGTAGCAGGTGTGGGTGTCGAAGCGGATCAGGTCCACCAGCGCGTCGCCGCCCTCCTGCTGCGCCAGTTCCCAGGTCTGCGCCTTGTCGATCCACATCAGCGGGGTCTCGACCTTCAGGCGCGTCGCCATGCCCAGGTTGAGCGCCACCTGCAGCGCCTTCATGGTGTCGTCGCGGCAGTCCGGATAGCCCGAGAAATCGGTCTCGCACATGCCGCCCACCAGCACGTTCAGGCCGCGCCGGTAGGCCACCGTGGCCGCCACCGTCATGAACATCAGGTTGCGGCCAGGCACGAAAGTGTTCGGCAAGCCGTTTTCCTGCATGGCGATCTCAACATTGCTGGTCAAAGCCGTGTCAGAGATTTGCGCGATCAGCGACAGGTCGATCATGTGGTCGTCGCCCAGCCGCGCATCCCAGCCGGGATTGAGCGCGCGCAGCTTCGACAGCAGGGTTGGGCGCACCTCCAGCTCGATCGCGTGGCGCTGGCCATAATCGAAACCGATCGTCTCGACCCGCGCATAGCGCTGCAGCGCCCAGGCGAGGCAGGTGGTGGAGTCTTGGCCGCCGCTGAACAGGACGAGCGCGGTGTCGGAAGATGGAGTGGTCATGGTGTGAAAGGCAAGAACTGTGATCGATAAGCGGGGCATTCTGTCACAGATTGCCGGCACCGTGTGCGAGCCGGCCCGAGGCGCACGCACAACATTCCGTGGCGGCATCGACTTTGCCAATCAGTTAAGATGCGAACGAGTATTCTCAGTGGAGCGCCATGTTGTCACCTCGATCGATTCCCCGCCCGCGTCCCCTGTCCCAGCTCGTGCGCCATGCGCTGGTGGGATCGGGCGCATTGTTTATCGCCACGGCCGTGTATGCACAAGCGACACCGGAAAACGCGCAGGCGGTCGACTATACGGTACGCATCGATGCCCCCCGCGCGCTCGAAGAATTGCTCGAAGATAACCTCGACCTGATGCGCTGGCGCGGCAATGCGCGGGTCGACCTCGAACAATTGCAGCGCCTGGTGAAAGAAGCGCCCGAGCAGGCGCGCACACTGATCGCCACCGAGGGTTATTACTCGCCCAAGGTCTCTGCCGGCCTGGATACCAGCGGCGCGCGGCCGGTGGCGCGCGTCATCGTCGATCCCGGCCAGCCGGTGCTGGTGGGCGACGTCGACCTGGTGCTGCAGGGCTTCGTCCCGTTCGAGGAAGGCGGCGCGCCGTTCGACGCCAATGCCTTGCGCAACCGCTGGACCCTGCCGGTCGGCAGCCAGTTCCGCCAGACCGACTGGGAAAGCGCCAAGAGCGGCCTGCTGCGCGACGTGGCCCAGACCCGCTTCCCGCGCGCGCGCCTGGTCGAGACCAGCGCCACGGTCGATCCGGATTCGCGCCGCGCCCTGCTGCGCGTGGTGATCGATTCCGGCTCCGAGATGCGCTTCGGCGAGCTGCGCATCCGCGGCCTCAAGCGCTATCCGCGCGAGGTCATCACCAACCTCAACAAGATCAATCCGGGCGACGAGTACAGCGAAGCCGCCCTGCAGGCCCTGCAGTCGCGGGTGCAGGACACCGGCTACTTCAGCAGCGTCGAGGTCAGCACCGACATGCGCGCCGTGCTCAATGCCGAGATCGCCGACATCAAGGAAGACGCCGACGACGACGCCAACCCGGCGACGCCGGAGCGTCCCACCGGCCCCACGACCCTGCCGGTGGTGGTGCGGGTGACCGAGAACAAGCAGAAGAACGTCGAGGCCGGCCTCGGCTTCTCGACCGACACCGGCGCCCGCGCCTCGCTGGGCTATGACGACCTGAACGTGTTCGGCAAGCGCTTCAAGAGCGACCTGATCTACGAACAGAAGCGCCAGACCGCCAAGGGCGAATTCTTCTGGCCGACCTCGTCTAAAGGCCATAACGACAGCGTCAGCGCCGGCGTCGAGCGCGAGGACCTGCGCGGCGAGATCACCACTCTGGCCAGCGTGGCCGCCCGCCGTACCTGGGGCTCGCCGCTGCTCGAGCGCAGCCTGACCTTCGAAGCGCTGACCGAGAAACGCGAAGTCGAAGGCCTCGAGCCGACCCGCGCCAAAAGCCTGCCGCTCACCTACAGCATCACCCGGCGCAAGCTGGACAGCCTGATCCAGCCGACCAACGGCTATGTGTGGAACGCCCAGTTCGGCGGCGCCGTGCTGCCGATCCTGACCGACGAAAAATTCCTGCGCCTGTACCTGCGCGGCATCTATTACAAGCCGGTCGGCGCCGCCGGCACCCTGATCCTGCGCGGCGAGACCGGCGCCGTGGCCTCGAAAGAGAAGCTGGGCGTGCCGAGCACCTTCCTGTTCCGCGCCGGCGGCGACCAGTCGGTGCGCGGCTACGGCTACCAGGAACTGGGCGTGCAGGAGAACGGCGCCACCGTCGGCGGGCGCTACCTGGCCACCGCCAGCGCCGAATACCAGTACTGGTTCAAGCCGCCCTGGGGCGTGGCCGTGTTCTACGACGTCGGCAACGCCGCCGACAAGTTCGGCGACCTCAATCCCAAGTCGGGCTACGGCGTCGGCGCGCGCTGGCGCAGCCCGGTCGGCCCGATCAATGTCGACCTGGCCTATGGCCACGCGGTGCGCAAGGCGCGCCTGCACTTCTCACTTGGATTCACGTTCTGATGGATACCCCTGAAAACCACCAGGCGCCGGCGCCTGACCAGCCTCAGGCTCATAAAACCCGCCGCTGGCCGCGCCGCGTGGCGATCGGCGTCGTCGCCACCGGCGTCATCGTCGGCGGCGCGCTGTGGTATCTCGGCCGCGAGACGACCCTGCAAATGATCGTCCAGCGCGTGGCCGACGCCACTGGCGGCAAGCTCACCGTCACCGGCGTCACCGGTTCGATCTACGGCGCCATGCACATCGAGCGCCTGGTGTGGCGCACCGACGAACAGATCGTCACGGCGGTCAAGATCGACGTCGACTGGTCGCCGTCGCAGATCCTGTCGGGCGGCATCCTGGTCGACAAGCTGTGGGCCGCCAGCGTGCGCATGCAGACGCTGAAGGAAACCGACGAACCCTCGGTGCTGCCGGCGAGCCTCGCGCCGCCGTTCCGGATCGAAGCCGACGACGCCCGGCTGAACCGCCTGACGATGGTGAACGTCGCGGGCGCCGAAACGACGATCGACAATATCCGCGTGCGCGCCAAGGGCGACAAGCGCAGCTGGGTGGTGCAGGATGCCGCGGCCAGCACGCCCTGGGGCCAGGTGGCGGCCAACGCCACGCTCGGCGCCCAGCGCCCGTTCAAGATCGAGGCCTCGGGCAGCCTCACGCAATCGCAGGCCAGCGCCGGCGCGCGCGCCGCCCAGCTGCAGCTGAAGGTGGGCGGCGACATCGAGAACGCGACCCAGATCGACGCCACCGGCCAGGCCGGGCGCGCCATCGGCGACGCCCACTTCACCATTTCGCCCTACGCCGAGATTCCGCTGCGCGCGCTGCGCATCAATGGGCGCAACCTCGATCCGGGCTTCTTCAATCCCGCACTGCCGACCGCCGACCTGACCCTGGCCGTGGCCGGCAAACTGGACGCCAACCGCAATATCAGCGGCAGCGTCGACATCACCAATATCGGGCCGGAAGGCACGATCGACCAGCAACGCCTGCCGCTGCGCGCCGCGCGCGGCCAGCTGGGCGGCAGCCTGGACGCGGTGCGCATCTCCGACGTGCTGCTCGACTTCGGCGCCGCCGGCAAGTTCACCGGCACCGGAGGCGTCCAGCGCGAAAAGGACGAGGAAGGCATCGGCAGCGCTCGCTTCACCCTGCAGACCGAGCGCTTCAACCTGCGCGAAGTGCATTCGGCCATGAAGCCGACCGCGATCAAGGGCAGCATTGCCGTCACCAACGAAGCCACGCGCCAGACGCTCGAAGCCAACCTGCTTGACGCCGGCCTGCGCCTGGCCGCCCTGGCGACCCTGGAAAACAACGTCGCGACGCTCAAGGAAGCGCGCCTGACCGCGGGCCGCGGCAGCGTCACCGCCAGCGGCAGCATGAACCTCGAGGGCGACAAGGCCTTCAAGGCCACGGCCAGCGCAAACCGCTTCGATCCGTCGGCCTTCGGCGACCTGCCGGTGGCCGACATCAACGCCACGATCAATGCCGCGGGCGCGCTCAGCCCCGAGTGGAAGGTCGACGCCGACTTCGCCGTGCGCCAGAGCCGCCTGATGAACCAGGCGCTGTCCGGCAGCGGCAAGCTGAGCGCGGATGCGAAACGCATCAGCGGCATCGACGCCAACCTGGCGCTGGGCCAGAACAAGGTCGATCTGAAGGGCGCGTTCGGCGGCGCCGGCGACCGCCTGAACTGGCGCCTCGACGGCCGCCAGCTGGCGGCGGTGCGCAGCGACCTGTATGGCGCGGTCACCGCCAACGGCGTCGTCAGCGGCACCATGGAAGCGCCGCGCACCACCTTCGAGGTCAATGCGCAAGACCTGGGCTGGGTCGCGGCCCAGCGCAAGAACGGCAGCGGCGTGTTGCGCGCCAGCGGCGAAGCCTGGCTCGGTGGCCCGGAAAATGCGCGCGCGGTCGAGGTCAAGGCCAGCGGCAGCACCCAGCGCTTCAACCCGGCGGCCTTCGGCTCTCCGCTGGCCGGCAACATCAATTCGACCTTCAGCGGCAGCGGCCGCGCCGGCGCCGACTGGCGCGGCGCGCTCGACTTCAAGCTGGCCGACGATTCGACCCTGGCCAAATCGCCGCTGCGCGGCCATGCGCGCCTGACGGCCGACCGCCGCCACGTGTCGAATGCCGACGTCGACCTGCGCATCGGCCCGAACGTGATCGCCGCCACCGGCGCCTTCGGCCTGGCGCGCGACACGCTGAACTGGAAGATCGACGCGCCGCAGCTGGCCGCGCTCGGCCCCGAGTTCGGCGGCGCGCTGCGCGGCTCGGGCGCCTTGTCCGGCACCATGGACACGCCGTCGCTCAGCGCCAGCATCGAGGGCCAGAACCTCAAGGCGCTGGGCACGCACAATGTGCGCTCGCTGCGCGCCAGCGCCAACCTCGGTTCCGGCCGCGGCGCGGCCGATCCGCTGGTCAGCAACGTCGAGGTGCTCGACTACGTCAGCGGCGAGACGCGCGTGGCGTCGGTGCGCCTGCAAACCGAGGGCACGCGCGGCGCCCACGTCGTCAAGCTGTCGGCGTTGGGCGACGCCTTCGACGCCAATACCGAAATCCGCGGCGGCTTCAACCGCGACACCTGGAGCGGCACGCTGGCCGCGCTGCAGAACCGCGGCCGCTACGCCATGCGCCTGCAGAATCCGGTGCCGGTCACGATCGCCGGCGCGCCCGGCTCCGGCATGAAAGGCCTGGCCAGCCCGGAACGCATCGCCTTCAATGGCGCCGTGATTGCCCTGCCGAACGGCAGCATCACGGTCGACACGCTCACCAAGGACGGCCCGCGCTGGAGCAGCCGCGGCCACGCCGACAAGGTGCCGCTCACCTACCTGGCGCAGTTCTCCCCTGCCCTGGCCGACAACGCGCGCGGCGACCTGACGCTGGGCGCCGCCTGGTCAGTCGACATGCGCGCGCCTGTCGCCAACGGCGCCGCGCCTTCGCTGGCCGGCAACGTGCGCGTGTTCCGCGAAGCCGGCGACGCCATCGTTGGCGGCGACACCCCGGTGCCGCTCGGCCTGCGCCGGCTGGAAGCGTCCGCCGAAGTGGTCGGGAGCGGCCTGCGCGTGAACCTGGACTTCGACGGCGCCCGCACCGGCGTGGCGAAAGTCGAGGCGAATGCCCAGATGCTGAACGGCCGCCTGGAAAGCGACAGCCCGCTGCGCATGACGGCCAATGCCGACATCCCGTCGATCGCCTGGCTGGCCTCGCTGGCCGGCCAGCCAGGGCTGGAGCTCGACGGCGCGCTGCGCCTGGCCATGACGGGCGGCGGCACCATCGGCCGCCCCAGCCTGAACGGCAACCTCGATGGCGACAAGCTCGCGGTGCGCTGGGCCGAACAGGGCGTGCGCCTGCAGAACGGCCAGTTGCGCGCCCAGCTCGGCGGCGACCAGCTGCGGGTGGAGCGCCTGACCTTCCAGGGTCGCCAGGGCAGCGCCGCCGCCAGCGGCTTCGTGCGCTTCGCCGACGGCGCGCCGACCATGGACGTGCGACTGAACATGGACAAGCTGGAAGCGCTGTCGCGTCCCGACCGCACCCTGATCATGAGCGGCCAGGCTTCGCTGGTGCGCGACGCCAGCCGCTTCGCGCTGGAGGGTAAATTCCGCGCCGACCGCGCGCTGATCGAATTTGCGCCGCAGGGCCGGCCGACCATCTCGGACGACGTCATCGTGCTGGGCCGCGGCGCCGAGACGAAAACGCCGGCCACCAAGGAAAAGGAAGTGCCGCTGACGGTCGACCTCGCGGCCGACCTGGGCGACGACTTCCACGTGCGCGCCATGGGCATCGACGCCTACCTGGCCGGCAGTGCACGGGTGCGCATGACGGGCGCCGGCCAGCCGCGCATCAACGGAACGATTCGTGCGGTGAACGGCACCTACGCCGCCTACGGCCAGAACCTGTCGATCGAGCGCGCGGTGCTGACTTTCAGCGGCCCCTACGACAATCCATCGCTCGACATCCTGGCGGTGCGCAAGCGCCCCGAAGGCGAACAGCTCTCGGAAACCAACGTCGAAGCCGGCGTGCAGGTGCGCGGCACCGCGCAATCACCCACGGCGCGCCTGGTGTCGACGCCGAACGTGTCGGACAGCGACAAGCTGTCCTGGCTGGTGCTGGGGCACAGCATGGAAGCGGCCAGCGGCGACCAGAAAGGCGTGCTGACGGCCGCCGCCAGCGCCCTGCTGGGCGGCAGCGGCGGCACCGGCGGCATCCAATCGAAGCTCGCGAACTCGCTGGGCGTGGATGAGCTGGGGCTCAAGCAGGGCGCCGGCGGCGGCGATTCGTCGGGCCTGGAAAGCACCGTGGTCACGGTCGGCAAGCGCATTTCGTCGCGCGCCTACCTGAGCTTCGAGCAGGGCACCAGCACCGCCTCGAGCCTGGTGCGCCTGCGCTACAAGCTCACGCCGCGCATCGCATTGCAGTTCCAGACCGGGACCAATAGCGCGCTCGACGTGCTGTATTCCTGGGCCTTCGATTAAGGACGGGGCGGGAGTGAGAGCGGCCGCCTGCCTCCTTCCCGCGCTGCTGGCGCTCGCCTTGCCTGCGACGGCGCAAGACCATGGCGACCTGCTGCGCTCGCCCGAGCGCATCGAATGGGAGGCCGGCGGCCTGTACCAGGGCCGCCTCGCGGACGGCGCCCTGTTCCAGGTCGCGCTGGCCTACCCCGCGCTTGGCGGACTGCCGGGCGACGCGGCCAAGATCATGGCTAGCGCTTTCTGGTTCGCGCGCGACTACACGGGCAAGGCCCGTACCCTGGCGCTGCTCAAGGCGCCGCCGGGCGCAATGGAGCTGGCTCCCGTGCTCGACTCCGGAGCCCAGGGGCCGGAGCGGTTCGCGGTCGACCTCGACGCCGACCGGCGCGGCGGCAAGGGCAGCTGGCGCCAGGCGCAAGACAAGCCAGCGCAGTCGTTCTCGTTGAAGCGCATCGTGGCCTACCGTGCGGTAGCCCTCACCCGGCCATCGCCGCAGGCCCAGGCCGAGGGCTCGGACCAGCCATTCGTGTTTTCCGCCGTGTTCCCGGTATTCCGTGACGCGGCGCTGGACGCCTGGGTGCGCGACATGGCCGGCCGCTGCGACGCCGACCTCGAATGCACGAACAAGGTCGTGGTGCGCTGGCATTCGAAGGGCCAGCTGTCGCTCGACGCCAGCGCCTGGACCTTCGGCTACGGCGCCGCCCACGGCAACTACCGCTCATCGATGCGTCACTATGCGCTCGGCGGCGGCAAGGCCGTGCATACCCGCTTCACGGGCTTCGTCGACGCCGCCACGGCCTGTCGTGACAAGGTCTCGGCGGCGCTCGTGGCCAGGCTGGCCGCGCAAGGACTGTCGTGGGCCGAGCAGGGCGCGCTGGACATGTTCAAGGAGCCCAAGTTCATTCCCCTGCCATCCGGCATCGAGTTCCACTGGGATCCGTATGAGGTGGGCAGCTTCGCCCAGGGCATCCCGAGCGTGTTCCTGCCCCGCGCCGAACTGGAAGGCTGCGTCAGGAACCTGCCGCACGGCGATTGAAGCAAGCCGCGGGCGTCAAACCGACGTCGCGCAGCAGGCGGCCCAGGAAATAGCCGTTGAAGACGCCGAACATGGCGCAGACCGCCATCACCACCATCCCATGGCCTGCCAGGTCGGGGCGCACGGCCAGCAGCACCGAAGTGACGTACTTGAGCGCGAAGATCGACAGCATCAGCAGCAGCGGGACGACGCTCCCGGCCACGCGCACCCGGCCCGGCGCGCTGCCGGGCGCCACGCGCACGCGGCCGAAGCGCCAGGACAGCAGCGCGGCCGCCGCGAAGGCCGTCATCCATGCCGCCAGCACGGTCGCCCCGAACCCGAACTTGAGCGCGATATCGTGCAGGGACAGGACGAGCATCACCAGCGGCAGCACGAACATCCAGCGCAGGGCGATCTCGCGCCCGCGCAGTTCGGCGACGCCGCGCCACACGAGGAAGGCGAGGATGGCCCAGACGTAGAAAGGGGTGTGGCTCAGGATCTGGATCAGCATGGCGCTCTCCGGCAAGTGGTTGGAAGTGGCGCCAGTATCCCGACCTTGCGCCCGCAGCGCGCGACGCTGCGACGAAGCGCCGCCGGCGCGGCGCGAAACGCATGTGCGCGGCGCGAAATTCAGCGCGGCCGGGTAGAATTTCGCGCATGCCACGCAAAACTCCCATCTTTCCTGGCCCGCGCACCGCGCGCGGCGCCGTGCTGGCCGTCCTGCTGTCGGGCGCCGACCAGGCCGGCGCCGAACCGCTGCGCGGCCGCGTGACCCTGGCCGCCATCGTCCGCGCGCTCAAGCGCAAATACCACTGGCCGATCGACACTACGAGCTTCCCGTCCAATGCCGCCGACGGCCGCGCCACCTGGGCCACGGTCTATAGCCTGCCGCAGGACGTGATCGACGCGGCGCTCGATGCCAAGGGCCGCGACTGGCTCAAGAGCGCACATCCATAAATTCTACTCATGGATGTGCTGGGCAATTGATGTTGCTGTATCATCAATCAATGGCCCGTGACAATATCAACGACATCCTCGTCTTCCTCGCCGTTGCCCGCGAGCGCAGCTTCACGCGCGCCGCGGCGAAACTCGGCATGACCCAGTCGGCGCTCAGCCACATCGTGCGCTCGCTGGAAGCGCGCCTGGGCGTGCGCCTGCTCACGCGCACTACCCGCAGCGTCTCGCCGACCGAGGCCGGCGAGCGCCTGCTGCAGAACGTCGGCCCGCGGCTGGAAGAAATCGAGGCCGAGATCACGGCCGTCAGCGACCTGGGCGACAAGCCGGCCGGCACCATCCGCATCACCGCGATCGACCACGTGATCGACACGATCCTGTGGCCGCGCATCGCGCCGCTGCTGCCGCAATACCCCGACCTGCACGTCGAGATCAGCTCCGACTACCGCCTGATCGACATCGCCGCCGAGCGCTACGACATCGGCGTGCGCCACGGCGACCAGCTCGAGAAGGACATGATCGGCGTGCGCCTGACGAACGAGGTGCCGATGCGGATCGTCGGCGCGCCCGCCTATTTCGAGCGGCGCCCAAGGCCGACCTCGCTGCAGGAGCTCATGAAGCACAACTGCATCACCTTGCGCCTGCCCAGCAGCGGCGGGTTGTATGCGTGGGAGCTGGCGCACGAAGGCCAGCCGCTGGAAGCGCGCGTGCGCGGGCAGTCGGTGTTCACCAACGTCTACCACATGCTGGACGCCGCATTGCACGGCGTCGGGATCGCCTTCCTGCCCGGGAGCCTGGTCGACCCGCACCTGGAGGCGGGACGGCTGGTCAGCGTGATGGACGATTGGTGCGTACCCTTCGAACCGCTGCACGCCTTCTATCCCAGCCGCCGCCACTCCTCGCGCGCGCTGATGCTGGTGATCGACGCCATCCGTTACAAGGAATAATGCACGGAGCAGCGCCGATCTCCTGCCGTCAAGCCAGCGACGGCATCTTCTGCAACATCTTGTCGAGCGTGACCGGATAGTCGCGCACGCGCACGCCGGTGGCGTTGTAGATCGCGTTCGCCACCGCCGCGCCGACGCCGCACAGGCCCAGTTCACCGACGCCCTTGGCCTTCATCGGCGACGTCGTGGGATCGGTCTCGTCGATGAAGATCACCTCCTGGTGCGGGATGTCGGCATGCACCGCCACCTCGTAGCTGGCCAGGTCGTGGTTGACGAAGAAGCCCAGGCGCTTGTCGACGGCCAGGTGCTCCATCAACGCGCCGCCCACGCCCATCGTCATCGCGCCGATCACCTGGCTGCGCGCCGACTTCGGGTTCAGGATGCGGCCCGCCGCGCACACCGACAGCATGCGCCGCACGCGCACCTCGGCCGTGGCGACGTCCACCGCGACTTCGACGAAGTGGGCGCCGAAGGTCGACTGCTGCATCTGCTTTTCCAGGTCGCCGTATTCCATGGTGTCCTCGGCCACGATCGCGCCGCCCCTGGCCACCTCGGTCAACGGCACCGCGCGTCCGCCCGCGCGCACCGCGCCATCGATGAATTCGGCCTTGGCGGCGTCCAGCCCCGCCTTCTGCGCGATCTGCTCGCGCAGCTTGACGCAGGCCGCATAGACGCCGGCGGTCGAACTGTTGGCGCCCCACTGGCCGCCCGAACCGGCCGACACCGGATAATCCGAGTCGCCCAGGCGCACGTTGACCCGCTCGACCGGCAGGCCGAGCATCTCGGCCGCGGTCTGCGCGATGATGGTGTAGCTGCCGGTGCCGATATCGGTCATGTCGGTTTCGACCGTCACCTTGCCGTCGCTTTCCAGGCGCACGCGCGCTGCGGACTTCATGTTCATATTGTTGCGGAAGGCCGAGGCCATGCCCATGCCGACCAGCCACTGGCCCTCGCGCACCTGGCCCGGCTGCGCCTTGCGCTTGCTCCAGCCGAAGCGCTCGGCGCCCTGGCGCAAGCACTGCACGTAGCGGCGCTGCGAGAACTTGCGGCCCGCCTTTTCGGGGTCGACCGTGGTGTCGTTGACGATGCGGAAGGTGACCGGATCCATCTTGAGCTTCTCGGCCATCTCGTCCATCGCCACCTCGAGCGCCATCATGCCCGGCGCCTCGCCCGGCGCGCGCATCGCATTGCCCTCGGGCAGGTCGAGCGTGGCCAGCTGCAGGCGGGTCAGGCGGTTGCCGCCCGCGTACAGCAGGCGGGTCTGCTGGACCGCGGTTTCCGGCTGGCCGCCCGGCAGGTCGCCCGACCAGCTTTCGTGGGCGATCGCGCTGATGCGGCCTTCGCGCGTGGCGCCGATGCGGATGCGCTGGATCGTGGCCGGACGGTGGGTGGTGTTGTTGATCATCAGCGCGCGCTGCAGCGCGACCTTGACCGGCCGCTTGGCCGCGCGGGCGCCGAGCGCCGCCAGCACCGCCTCGGCGCGCAGGAACAGCTTGCCGCCGAAGCCGCCGCCGATATACGGCGAGATCAGGCGCACGTTGCCGGCCGGGACGCCGAGCGTCTTGGCCAGGTCTTGCTTGCCCCAGTCGATCATCTGGTTCGAGGTCCAGACGGTCACCTTGTCGCCATCCCACGACGCGATCGAGGCATGCGGCTCCATCATCGCGTGCGACTGGTCGGGCGTGGTGTAGGTGGCGTCGAGCTTGACCGGCGCGCCCGCGAAAGCGCCATCGAAGTCGCCGACCTTCGATTCGGCGTCGCCGGTCTTGGGCGTGACCGCCGCGTTCATTGCCGCGGCCAGGTCGTAGGAGCCGTTCGCCTTCGCGTACTCGACCTTGACCAGCGACGCCGCGGCGCGCGCCTGCTCGAAGGTCTCGGCCACGACGATGCCGAGCGCCTGGTGGTAGTGCTGCACTTCCGGGCCGGCCAGCAGGTGGGCGGTATTGAAGTTGCCCTTGCCCAGCTTGCCGGCGTTCTCATGGGTGACGACGGCGATCACGCCCGGCGCGCGGCGCGCGGCAGCCGTGTCGATCGACACGATGCGGCCCTTGGCGATCGCCGCGCCGATGACATAGCCGTAGGCAGCATTCGGCGCTGCCGCGTGCTGCTCGTAGGCGTAAGGGGCGGAACCGGTGGTCTTGAGCGGGCCGTCGATGCGGTCGAGCGGCTTGCCGACGACCTTCATCTGGTCGATCGGATTGGTGGTTTCGGGTTTGGTGAATTTCATGGTCTCAAGCCTTTCTTTCAGCTCGCACGGGCTTGCGCCAGGATCGCATCGAGCGTGCGCTCGACGAGCAGGATCTTGAATGCGTTGTCGTCAGTGGTGCGGGCGCCGGCCAGCAATTGCGCGGTGGTGGCCTTGCCGCCGCGCGGCAGCTGGCTTTCGGCCGCCGGCACGCGCCACGGCCGGTGCGCCACGCCGCCCACGGCCACGCGGCCGCTGCCGTCCGGCTGCACCACGGCCGCCACCGAAATCAGCGCGAACGCATACGAGGCGCGGTCGCGCACCTTGCGGTAGTAGTGCTTGCCGCCCAGCGGCTTGGGCAGGGTCACCGCCGTGATCAGCTCACCCGGCATCAAGCTGTGCTCGATGTGCGGCGTCGTGCCCGGCAAGCGATAGAAGTCGGCGATCGGGATCGTGCGCGCGCTGCCGTCGGGACGCACGGTCTCCACGCCGGCGTCGAGCAGTTGCATGGCCACCGCCATATCGCTCGGGTGGGTGGCGATGCAGGCCTCGCTCTGGCCCACGATCGCATGGCCGCGCGTATGGCCGCCGATGGCCGAGCAGCCGCTGCCGGGCACGCGCTTGTTGCACGGCATATTGGTGTCGTAGAAGTAGGGGCAACGGGTACGCTGCAGCAGGTTGCCGGCGGTGGTCGCCTTGTTGCGCAGCTGGGTCGAGGCGCCGGCCAGCAGCGCGCGCGACAACACGGCGTACTCCTTGCGCACGCGCGCGTCGGCCGCCAGGTCGGTGTTGCGCACCAGCGCGCCGATGCGCAGGCCGCCCTCCTTCGTCGCCTCGATCTTGTCGAGCGCCAGGCCGTTGACGTCGATCAGGTGGGCCGGGGTTTCGATCTCGAGCTTCATCAGGTCGAGCAGGTTGGTGCCGCCCGCGATGAAGCGCGCGTTCGGGGTCCTGGCGGCGGCGGCCGCCGCTTCGGCCGGGGTTGCGGCCTTCTGGTAGCTGAATGCCTTCATGCCTTGACTCCTCCGACTTCCTTGATCGCGTCGATGATGTTCGAATAGGCGCCGCAGCGGCAGATATTGCCGCTCATGCGCTCGCGGATCTCGTCGACGGACAGCAGCGGTTTTGCGTTCAGGTCGCCGGTCACATGGCTCGGGATGCCCTGGCGGATCTCGTCGATCACCGCCACGGCCGAACAGATCTGCCCTGGGGTACAGTAGCCGCACTGGAAGCCGTCGTGCTTGACGAACGCCGCCTGCATCGGATGCAGCTTGTCGGGCGTGCCCATGCCTTCGATGGTGGTGATCTCGGCGCCGTCGTGCATGATCGCGAGGCTCAGGCAGGAGTTGATGCGGCGGCCGTCGACCAGCACCGTGCAGGCGCCGCACTGGCCCTGGTCGCAACCCTTCTTGGTGCCGGTCAGGTGCAGGTTTTCGCGCAGCGCGTCGAGCAGGGTGGTGCGGGTGTCGAGCGTCAGTTCGCGCGGCTGGCCGTTCACGCGCAGGGTGACCTTGCTGGTCACCGGCGCCGGCGTCTGGGCCGCGCCGGCGGCGCCCTGCCCCGCCGCCTGGGCGCCTGCCAACGGCAGGGCCGCCGCCGTCGCGCCGAGCGCGCCGCCGATCAGGACACCGCGCCGGGTCTGGTTGATATTGGTGGAGTCGTCCATCAGGATTGCTTCCTTCTGTCAGCGGTTAATAAATCTGGTTGATGTTACGGCAAGCCCTTCCCACGATTCATGAAGGACGCGGCATAGGCTTATGTTTCCTGTTCATGAATCGGCATGGCGCGCCGACCGTCCCGCCAGCACGGCCAGCACGGCGGCGGCAACCAGCAGGCTGGCGCTCAGGTAAAAGGTCGCGCGGTAGCCGCTGGCGTCGAACAGCAGGCCGCCCAGGGTCGCGCCAAGCATGATCGCAAGCTGGACCACGGCCACCATCAGGCCGCCGCCCGCTTCCGCATCCTGCGGCAGGGTCTGGGCCAGCCAGGTCCACCATCCGACCGGCGCCGAGGTGCCGACCAGGCCCCAGATCGCGAGCAGCACGGTCACCGCCGCCGCCGAGTGGCCGAACGCCACCAGCGCGCCGGCGACCGCCGCCATGATCAAGGGCATCGCCACCAGCACCCGGTACAGCCGGTCCTTCAGCACGGCGCCGATCAGGGTCGTGCCGACGAAGCCGGCCACGCCCAGCACCAGCAGCATCAGCGACAGGCTCGCGGCGTGCACGCCGGTGACGCTTTCCAGGAACGGCCGCAGATAGGTGAATAGTGCGAACTGCCCCATGAACAGCAGGCTCACCGCCGCCATGCCGAGGACGACCGCGGGCCGCCGCAACAGGCGCGGGATGCCGCCGGCCACCGAGGCGTCGACGGCGCGCAGCGCGGGAAGACTGAACAGCAGCCAGGCGAGCGCGATCGCCGCCACCGGCACCAGGCAGAAGAAGGCGCCGCGCCAGCCGACGATCGCGCCCAGATAGCTGCCGGCCGGCGCCGCGATGACGGTCGCCAGCGCATTGCCGCCGTTGAGCAGGGCCAGGGCGCGCGGCACGTCGCGCGCCGGCACCAGGCGCATCACGGTCGCCGCCGACATCGACCAGAAGCCGCCGATGGCGACGCCGATCAGCGCGCGGCCGACCATGAACAGGAAATAGTTGGGCGCGAACGCGGCTACCGTGCCGGAGACGACCATCAGGAAGGTCAGGCCCAGCAGCAGGGTCTTGCGGTCGAGCCGTCCGACGACCGATCCGAGCAGCAGGCTGGTGACCAGGGCGAAGGCGCCGGAGATCGCGATCGACTGGCCGGCCTGGCCCTCGCTGATGCGCAGCTCGGCGGCCAGCGGCGTGAGCAGGCTGACCGGCATGAATTCGGAGGCGACCAGGGCGAAGGCGGCAAGCGACATCGCCATCACGGCGCCCCATGCCGCGGGCGTTGCCGGCTTGCTGTCGCAAGCGGCGGAAATGGTTGGATTCATGATTGAGAAAACGGGGTTGATGCGGAACGAGCGGCGACGCCGCTCGTGAAGGCCCGCGTAGCGGGCCGGTGAATGGATCAAGCGGCCAGGCTGGCGTTATCGATCACGAAGCGGTACTTGACGTCGCCCTTGAGCATGCGCTCGTAGGCGCCGTTGATGTCGTCGGCGCGGATCATCTCGATGTCGGCCACGATGCCGTGCTCGGCGCAGAAGTCGAGCATTTCCTGGGTTTCGGGAATGCCGCCGATCATCGAGCCGGCGATCGCGCGGCGCTTCGTGATCAGGTTGAACACCTGCGGCGACGGATGCGGCGACTCGGGCGCGCCGACCAGCACCATGGTGCCGTCGCGCTTGAGCAGGTTGAGGAAGGCGTCCAGGTCATGCGGCGCGGCGACCGTGTTGATGATCAGGTCCAGGCTCCTGGCCTGGGCCGCCATCGCGTCGGCATCTCTCGAGACCACGACTTCGTCGGCGCCCAGGTCCAGGGCATCCTGACGCTTCGATTCCGAGGTGGTGAAGGCGACCACGTGCGCGCCCAGGGCGTGGGCCAGCTTGATGCCCATGTGGCCCAGGCCGCCGATGCCGACGATGCCCACGCGCTTGCCGGGACCGGCATTCCAGTGGCGCAGCGGCGACCAGGTCGTGATGCCGGCGCACAGCAGCGGCGCCACCGCCGCCAGCTGCTCCTGCGGATGGCGCACGCGCAGCACGAAGCGCTCGTTGACCACGATCTGCTGCGAATAGCCGCCCAGCGTGTGGCCGGGCGCATCCGCGGTCGGGCCGTTGTAGGTGCCGACCATATTGTCGCAATAGTTTTCCAGGCCTTCGCCGCAATCCGCGCACGCCTTGCAGCTGTCGACCATGCAGCCGACGCCGACCAGGTCGCCGACCTTGTGGCCGCTCACGTGGGCGCCGACCGCCGACACCCGGCCCACGATCTCGTGGCCCGGCACGCAAGGGTACAGGGTGCCGGCCCATTCGGCGCGCACCGTGTGCAGGTCGGAGTGGCAGACGCCGCAGAAGTCGATGTCGATCTGGACGTCATGGGCGCCGGGCGCGCGGCGGACGATGTCCAGGGATTCAAGGGGTTTGTCGGCGGCATGGGCGCCATAGGCTTTGACTGTCATGAAGTTTTCCGTCAGTGTCGAGTAGTGATCGTGCGTATGTAACGCGATTTGTCAGGGAAGCATGGTAGTCGCAAACTCATGTCGAAAACGAGCCTGAATTTGACTGGGCTTATGAATCCACGTCATGAATTGACTGCCGTGCCCGGTGGACGAGGATACCCCTCGCCTTCACCGCGCAGCGCCACGTTCCACTGGACAGCCACGCCAACCGGCGACACACTATTGGTCATGAACCAGGAATTACTCGACGCCGTGGCCGCCTACGCCCGCGCCCACGCCAACCGCGACGGCCTGGCGCTCACGCCCATCCCGGGCCTGCGCATGATGTGCCTCGACCAGCCGGGCGACAAGCTCGAATCGACCTACCGGCCGCTGGTCTGCCTCGTGCTGCAGGGCGAAAAGCATTTGCTGGCCGGGCGCCAGGAGAAGCTGTGCGCCGAAGGCCAGGCGATCATCGTCAGCGCCGACCTGCCGGTGACGGGCCAGGTGGTGAGCGCCTCCAGGGAGCGTCCGTATATCGCGCTGGCGATCGAACTCGACATGGCCCTGCTGTCCGAACTGGCCGACCAATTGCGCGAGACAGCACCCCTGCCACCTGACCCGTCGACAACGATGCTGGTGCAGGACGTCGACGCGGCGATCCTCGATTGCGCCTGGCGCCTGATGCGCCTCGTGGCGCATCCCGAGGCGGTGCCCATCCTGCATCCCGGCCTGATGCGCGAGCTGCATTTCTGGCTGCTCAACGGAGCGCATGGCCGGCAGTTGCGCGCCTCCATGGCGCCCGAGGCGCACCCGGTGCGACTGAACCGCGCGGTGGCGCTGCTGCGCCTTTCATACCGCCAGAAGCTGCGGGTCGAGGAACTGGCAGGCGCCGCGTCGATGAGCCTGTCGGCCTTCCACAAGCACTTCAAGGACTACACCTCGCTCACGCCGGTGCAGTACCAGAAGCGCCTGCGCCTGATCGAGGCGCGGCGCCTGATGCTGTACGAGGGCGTCACCGCCAACAAGGCGGCGTACGAGGTCGGCTACGAGAGCAGTTCGCAGTTCACGCGCGAGTATGCGCGCCTGTTCGGCGCGCCGCCGCGGCGCGATGCGCGGCGTCTGGCCACCGTTGCGGCGCCGGAACTCGCGGCTTAAAGAACATCTTCGATCCGGATCGGCAGCCGGCGGATGCGTTTGCCGGTCGCGTGATGCACCGCATTGGCGATCGCCGCCGCCACGCCCACCATCGCCACCTCGCCCAGTCCCTTCACGCCGCTCGCATTGAGCAGCGGGTCGGGCCGGTCGATGAAGCCCACGTCGATATGCCCGATGTCGGCATGCACCGGCAGCACGTACTCGGCCAGGTCGGCGTTGAGAAAGCCGCCATAGCGCGGGTCGACCTCGCTGATTTCGCGCAGGGCGGCGCCGATGCCCCACACCACGCCGCCGCGCACCTGGCTGTCGGCCGTCACCGGGCTCACCACGCGACCGCAATCGATCATGCTCACCACGCGCGGCACGCGGATGCGGCGCGTCACCGGCTCCACGCTCACCTCGACGAAGTGGGCCGCATAGCTCATCGACACGAAGTCCGGAAACACCGGCCCCGCCGGCGCCGGCATGCCGCCCTGCAGGCGGCCGTAGACGGCGTCCGGCTGGCCCGGCGCCTTGCGCCGCACCTCGGCCTCGATGCGCTCGCGCTGCGCCAGCGCCAGCACCTCGGCCGGTTTCAGGACGGGATCATGACCAGGCGCCAGCTGCGCGAGTGCGTCCAGCAGCGCCTGCGCGGCTTCGTCCGCCGCCGGCGCCACGCTGGCCGTGCCCCAGGAGCCGGCGGTCAGGTGCTGCGGCGCGCCGCGCGTGTCGCCGATCTGGATCACCAGCGCCTGCGGATCGACCCGCAAACGGCGCACCAGCACGTTGGCGATCGCGGTGCGCATCCCCTGCCCCATCTCGTGGCCGGCCACCGTGAACAGGATGCGGCCGTCGCGGGTGGCGGCGATGCGCGCGATCGCCGGACTGGTCGCGGCCTTGTAGGCGCCGCAGGCCACGCCCCAGCCGATGGCGGCGCCATCGGCCGCCTTCATCGAGGCCGGGCGTGGGTCGCGCCGGCTCCAGCCGAAACGGCGCGCGCCTTCGCGCAGGCATTCGGCCATGAAGCGCGAGGACAGCGGCTTGCCGGTGAGCGCGTCGGCCTGCGTATCGTTGCGCAGCCTGAGTTCCACCGGGTCGATGGCCAGTTGCTGGGCCAGTTCATCCACCGCCGATTCGAAGGCGAACGCCGCCGGCTGCTCGAACGGCGCGCGCATATAGCCCGGCGTCTGCACGTCGGTGCGCACCAGCCGCTCGCGCCCGCGGAAATTCGGTATGCCATACAGGCGCGCGCTCATGTCGGCGTACGAGGCCGGGAACAGGTCGTGGCGCGAGGTCTGCTGGTCGGCTTCGTGGATCGCCGCCAGAATCTTGCCGGAGGCGTCGGCGCCCAGCTGGATGCGGTGACGGCTGGCCGGGCGGAAGCTGGCGTCGTGGAAAAGCTGGCTGCGCGGCACCACCAGCTTGACCGGCTGGCCGAGCTTGCGCGCCGCCACCGCCGCCAGCAGCGTCTGCATCTGCAGCGAGTTCTTGAGGCCGAAGCCGCCGCCGCACTGCGGCGAGATCACGTCGATGCGCGCCGGATCGAGGTTCAGCTGGCGCGCCAGCCCGTAGCGGATCGCCCCGCTGTTCTGCGTGCCCTCGTGGATCACCAGCACGCCCTTGCGCCACTCGGCCACGGTCGACACCAGCTCGATCGGGTTCTGGTGCTGGGGCGGGTGCAGGTACTCGGCATCGAGCTTGTGGGCCGCGCCGGCGTAGGCGGCGTCGGCGTCGCCCGCCACCTTGTCGGCGAACATCTGCTGCGGCAGCGGCGAACCCTGTTGCGGCACGATGTCCCTGGCCGGCGCGTCCAGCGTCACCTGGAATGGCTGTTCTTCGTACTTCGCCCGGATCAGGGAGGCCGCTTCGAGCGCCGCCTCCAGCGTGTCGGCCACCACCAGCGCGATCGGCTGGCCGCGATACGCGATTCCTGACTCCAGCATCGGCTGCATGCTCTGGAAGGCGAAGCCGCCGCCCAGCACGTGGCCGGCCGGCTTGTACTCGCCCATGTCGGCGTGGGTCAGCACCAGCCGCACGCCCCCTACCTCCCGTGCGGCCCGGGTATCGATGGAGCGCACCTCGCCGCGGTTGATGGTGGACACCGCCAGCGCCGCATGCAGCATGCCGGGCAGCGCCTGGTCGGCCGCGTACAGCGCGGCGCCGCGGACCTTGTCGCGCGCGTCGATGCGCGGCTGGTTGGGGAAAACGGACTCATTCATATTCATGCTCATCTCAAGTCCTCTGTGCTGCGATCATCAGCGCATCGGCCACCGTGCGGGCGCCGAGCTCGATGCGGAAGGCGTTGTGGTGTCCGGCCCTGGCATCCGCGAAGGCGGCGAAGCCGGCCGCCAGCGCCGTCTCGACCGTGAGTTCGCGGCCGGCCAGGCCCTGCTCGGCCAGGCGCGCGCGCCACGGCTTGGTGGCGACGCCGCCCAGCGCGATGCGCGCCTGTTCGACGCGGCTGCCGTTCATCGTCAGGGCCACCGCGGCGGAACTGAGGGCGAAGGCATACGATTCGCGGTCGCGGATCTTGTGATAGGTCGAGGCGCGCCCGAGCGGCGTGACCGGCACCCGGATGCGGGTGATGATCTCGCCTGGCGCCAGGGTGGTCTCGAGGTCGGGCCGGTCGCCCGGCAGCCGGTGCAGCGCCTCGACCGGGATGCTGCGCACGCCGTCCGGGCCCAGCACGTCGAGCACGGCGTCGAAGGCGACCAGGGCGACGGCGAAGTCGCCGGGATAGGTGGCGATGCAGCTCGGGCTGGTGCCCAGCAGGGCGTGGCCGCGGTCGATGCCGCCGAGCGCCGCGCAGCCGCTGCCCGGCGTGCGCTTGTTGCAGGCGAACGGCTCGCCGCCGCGGAAATAAGCGCAGCGCGTGCGCTGCAGCACGTTGCCGCCCAGGCTGGCCATATTGCGCAGCTGCTGCGAAGCTGCACGCCACAGCGACTCGGACAGCGCCGGATACTCCTTGACCAGGCGCGGGTCGGCCGCCACGTCGCTCATGCGCGCCAGGCTGCCGAACACCAGCTCGCGCGCGCCGGACGTGTCGAAGGCGCGCAATTGTTCGATCGCGTTGATGTCGACGATGGCGGGCGGACGCTCGACGCCCAGCTTCATCAAGTCGTACAGGGTGGTGCCGCCGGCCATCAGGCGCGCTTCCGGATAGGCGGCCATCGCTTGCACGGCCTGCTCGGGCGAGCGCGCACGGATCAGGGTGAATTCACGCATGGTTCACGCCTTTCCCATCTCGCCGGCGGCCTGGCCGATGGCGGCCACGATGCCGTTGTAGGCGCCGCAGCGGCACAGGTTGCCGCTCATGTACTCCTTGATGCGTTCCGGCGAACCCGCGTTACCCTCGCCCACGCAGGCGATCGCCGCCATGATCTGGCCCGGGGTGCAGTAACCGCACTGCAGGGCGTCGTGGTCGATGAAGGCTTGCTGCATCGGGTGCAGGCTGCCGTCGGGCCGCTGCAGGCCTTCGATGGTGTCGACCCGGCGGCCCTCGAGCTGCAGCGCCGGCGTCAGGCACGCCACGACGCGGCGGCCGTCGACGTGGATGGTGCAGGCGCCGCACTGGCCGTGGTCGCAGCCCTTCTTGGCGCCGGTGAGCGCCAGCCGCTCGCGCAGCAGGTCGAGCGCCGACGTCCTGGGGTCGACCGTCAGCGCGCGCTGCTGGCCGTTGACCACGAAGCTGAGCGGGACGCCGCCGGCGTGGACTTCCGGCGCGGCATCCGCAGGCTGGGCCTGGGCCGGGGCGGCGTTGGCGGCCCCGCTCGCCGCGGCGACCGACAGCACCGACAGCACGAACTCGCGCCGGTTGACCTGTGCGCCATGGGCAGTCGGGATGGATGGATCGGGGCCGGTCGTCATGGCGAACTCCTTCTGTGTGGAATGGGGTATTGCCGGGAATGTAGACCAAGCGTCCCGTGCACACGAGCCGCACGAAAAGAAAAGGCAACAACTGCGCAGGATCAGGCAAGCGGGGGCGCGCCGGCGCAGTCCGGCGACAGGATTTTCTTTCTAATGGCACAATTTTTGGACAGCATTGCTACCTTATGCATCGCAACCCTGTTTTGGCGAGGCGCATTGAATTCTTCCACCGACAGCCTGGATAACCACGTCGAACGCCTGAGCGGCAAGCGGCGCCCGGTCGTGCGCCTGGTGGTGGCGGCCACCGCCCTGGGCTGCAGCCTGCTGGTCGCGTTCGCGGCCTGGTTCATCTGGTCGTCGCGGCACACGCAGATCCAGCAGACCGAAGTGGCGACCTCGAACGTGGCGCGCATGGTCGGCGTCCAGGTCGAGACCGCGATGAAGGCCACCACCATGGCCCTGGCGAACGTGGTCGAACGGGTGGAGCACGACGGCACCGACGCGGCCGCGCTGAAGCGGCTGCAAGCCCACCTGGTCGTGCTGACCAGGACCACGCCCGAGCTGCACGGGATCTTCGTGTTCGCCGCCGACGGCCGCTGGCTCGCGTCTTCGCTGACCGGCACGCGCCAGGGCGACAATTCGGACCGCGCCTATTTCGAATATCACCGCACCCATGCCAGCCGCAAGATCTACGTGGGTCATCCGGTCAGGAGCCGCTCCACCGGGGTCTGGGTGCTACCGATCTCGCGCCGCATCGACCACCCCGACGGCAGCTTCGCCGGCGTGGCGCTGGTGACCCTGAAGGTGAATTTCTTCGAACGCATCTACGACGAACTGGACGTCGGCAAGACCGGCACGGTGCTGCTGGCGCTGGAAGACGGCACGGTGGTCTACCGCCGCCCTTTCGACGACAAGCTGATCGGCACCAACCTGGCGGGCGGCGTGGTGTTCAAGGCCGTCAAGGAGAACGCGGTCGGCTCGGACTTCCTGGTCGCCCGGATCGACAATATCGAGCGGCTGTACAGTTACCGGCGGGTCGACGACTTCGCCTTCGTGATCGCCGTCGGCCAGACCAGGGCCGAGCTGCTCGGCCCCTGGAAACGGGCGAGCCTGCTGATCGGCGCGGCGGTGCTCCTGATCGCCGCCACGTTCGCCGTCTTCGCCCGCAAGCTGATCCGGCAATTCATCATCCGCGACCGGCTCGACCAGAAGCTGCGCGCCTATTCGCAAGACCTGCGGCGCGACAATCTCGGCCTGCAGGAGCTGGCCCATACCGACAAGCTGACGCGGCTGGCCAACCGGCGCCGCTTCGACGACGTGCTCGCGCACGAGCTGCGCCATGCGCGGCTCGCCGGCACCCCGACCGCCCTGCTGCTGCTGGATGTGGACTACTTCAAGAAATTCAATGACCGCTACGGCCATCCGGCCGGCGACGCCTGCCTGCGCGAGGTGGCCCGCATCCTGGCGGCCCAGGTCAACCGCAACCGCGACCTGCCGGCACGCTACGGCGGCGAGGAATTCGCGGTGATCCTGCCGGATACCGAACTGGCCGGCGCGATGGCGGTGGCGGAACGGCTGCGCCATGAGATCCAGGCCCTGCAGCTGCCGCACCAGGACTCGCCGGCCGGCGTCGTCACGGCCAGCATCGGCGCCGCCGTGCTGGTCCGGGCTTCCGGCGGCGATGCCGACCCGGGAGAGCTCATCGCACACGCCGACCGGCATCTGTACGACGCCAAGCATGCGGGCCGCAACCGGGTCGCCGGCGGCCTGGCGGAATGAAGCGGCGCCCGCGCTAGCGCGACGCCGTCGATGAACGTGGTGGCCTGGAATGGCGCGATCGCGGGCGGCGGCCTGCTCGGCGGTTTCCTGCTCGACCGCTGGGGCGCCGCCTCGTTCCCGTGGTCGACCGCGGCGCTGGCGGCGCTCGGCTTCGCGATCGCCTGGTCGAGCGGCACGCATGGCTTCCGGCCGGGCGCGCGCTCGGGCCCGGCCGGAAGCCATGCGTGCCGCTCAGGCGGCCAGGCCGCGCAATGAAGCGACGATATCGTGCAGGCTGGCGACTTCGCAGCTCGGGATCGCCTGCGAGTCGTTGGCCAGGCGGCCGGGATTGAACCAGCAGCTCTCGATGCCGAAACGGTTGGCGCCGAGGATGTCGGCGTCCAGGCGGTCGCCGACGATCACGGTCTCGTGCTTGGCGAAGCTGCGCGCCATCTTGCTGGTGAACTCGAAGAAGCGGCTGTCGGGCTTGGCGAAGCCGCAGGCTTCGGAAGTGGCGACGAAGGACAGGTGGGGCTGCAGCCCCGAGCTGGCGATGCGGCGGTGCTGGATCTGGTGCGCGCCGTTGGTGATGATGCCCACTTCGCCGATGCCGGCCAGGGTGTCGCACAGCTGGGCGGCGCCGTCGACCAGCACCACGGTGTCGGCCAGCGATTCCACGTACAGGTCGCTGGCGCGCTGCGGATCGATCTCGATGCCGTTGTCCGCGAAGGTCTTGCGGAAGCGCTCGACCTTGAGGAAATCCTTGGTGACGGCGCCTTGTTCAAACAGGCGCCACAGCGCGAGATTGGTCGCCTGGTATTGCTGGAACAAGGCGCCGACCTGCTCGCGCACGCCCAGCTGCTCCATGGTGCGCATGAACGAGCGCTGTTCGGAGGCGCGGAAATCGAGCAGGGTATCGTCGAGGTCGAACAGGAAGAGTCGGTGTTTCATTACGTCGGGAAGAGAGTGCAACTATTGCTTCATGGTAGCACGCTCATCCGGGACGCGCTCCGACTCAGCTCGGCTTGGGATCGGGCACCGGTTCTTCGTCGTGCGGCAGGTGCACCGGCTGGTGGTGCGGGTGCGGGGTGTCGAAGGGCTCGGGCATCGGTTCCTCGATCGGCGCCGGGTCGGGCGCGCGGTGGGCGTGGATGGGCGCGTAGGGCGGCACCCGGGTGAGGCGATGGACGGCATGAGGGGCGGCGTGCATGATGCGTCTCCTTGCTGGAATGCGGTTCGGGCTACCTTATCATGCGGCCCGGCGGCGCGGCGCGCGCCGGCAGTGGGCTACAATGCGGTTTTTCCCGAACCCAGCCTTCGCGCCGCACATGGAATTTTCGATCACCACCCTGGCCCTGCTCGTCCTGACCCCGCTGCTGGTGTGGCGCATCTACAGCCGCATCAAGACGCAGATGCAGCGCCAGCGCTCGATCGTCTCGCGCCACTACACCGGCGTGCTGGTATTCGGCGCGATGATCCTGGTGCCGCTGGCGCAGTTGTTCGACACGCCCTACAACCTGGCGGCGCTGCTGGTCGGCGCCGGCGGCGGCATCGGCTATGCCGTCTGGGGACTGAAGCTGACCCGGTTCGAGGAAACCCCGCAGGGTTACTTCTTCACGCCGCCCGCGCGCCTGGGGCTGGTGATGGCCATGATCCTGGTGGCGCGCCTGCTGTACATCGGCATCGAGGTGTATGCCAACCAGGGCAAGGGCATCCCTACCCCACGCCTGACCGACAGCCCGCTCACCATGCTGTGCGTGGGCATCACGGCCGGTTATTTCGGCTACTACTCGGCGGCGCTGCTGCGCTGGCGGCGCCGGGTGCGCAAGGCGATCGACCAGGTGTGAGGATCCAACCAGGATGATGCAAGAAGAAAGGGGCCGATGGCCCCTTTCTTGTTTATGCGGCCTTCGCCTCGTCCTTCCTTCGCTGCAGCACGAAGATCGGCTGCGCCCACTGCATGTCCTTCTTCTTCTTGCTCGTGATGAGCGTGAGTTCAGAAGGATCGTAGACGTCGGTGTTGTGCGTCAGCGGCGTCGTCATCAGGTACTGGGCGTCGGTGTTCTTCAGGAACTCGCCGACCAGCTGGATGTTGCGAATATCCAGGTGCGCGAACGGTTCGTCGATGAACACGAAGCCGCCCGAGCCTTCTTCCGATTTCAACAGGCCGATCAGCAAGACCAGCGACTTCATCACCTGCTGGCCGCCCGAGGCCTCGCCGTCGTTCATCCCGATCTGGTCCTTGCCGTCGAACTTGAAGCGCACGTGCAGGCCGGCCTGGGCCAGCTGCACGTCGTCGTTCTCCAGCCGCACCGGGTCGGCTTGCACGTCGATGCCGGCCAGCGAACCCAGTTCGCGGATGTTCTTGGTATAGGTCTTGATCGTGTAGCGCAGGCGCTCGATGTAGGCGCCGCGCGCATTGCCGGTGGCCTCGATCGCGCGGTTGTTCTGGTAGCGCCGCTCCTCGGTCTCGCTCTGGCGGGCTTCCAGCTGTTCGTGCAGGCGCGCATACTGGTCGATCACGGTCGGGTCCAGCTCCCAGTCCTCGCGCGCCAGCGAATGCTCGAGCGAACCGAGGCGCAGGTTGACCTGGTGCGCGTTCTGGTGCTTGGCTACCAGGTCGCCGCGCCAGTTGGGGTTCTTCCAGGTGACCGGCACCGCGCGCCAGCCGCGGCGCAGTTCCAGCAGCGCCTTGGCGTGCTCGCTGCGCTGCTCGATCTGGCGGCGATGGTTCAGGCGCATGCCGGCTTCGGCTTCCGACAGCGCCATGCGCGCGTTCTGCCACACGGTGTCGGCGCGGGTGCGCGCCACCGTGGCGTTCTTGCTCAGGGTCTGCAGCTCGCCCAGGCGCGCGCCGACTTCCAGGCGCTCGGTCTTGAGCGGCGCAATCGCGCGCGCGGCTTCTTCGAACTCTTCCTGGCGCGCCGACAGCTCTTTGGCGGCGTCGACGCCGGCGATGCGCGCCTTCAGGCCGCCCACTTCGGCGGCCAGCTTCGAGATGGCGAGGGTCAGCTCGTCTTCGCGCTTTTCCAGCGCCGGCATCAGTTTCTGGATCGCTTCCAGGCGCTGGGTCTTGCCGGCCGCGCCGAAGCGGTAACGCGAGGCCTCGACGAACAGCGAGCGGCCGCCGCGGCGTTCGCGGTGGTAGGCGTCCGGCGTGATCCATTCGTCCGAACGGCTCTTGAAACCTTCGTCGACCGAGTCGACGCGCTCGATGCGTTCCAGCTGGTCGATCAGCCAGCCTGGCGCTTTACTGGAGAAGCGCACCACCGACAGCAGGCTGTCGTCCTTCACCACCGGCGCGTTGACGCAGTCGGGCACGATGAAGTGGCGATAGCGTTCCTTCTCGGCCAGGCGGTAGGCCGCCGGCGCATCTTTCGCGTTCTCCAGCAGCACCACCGAGGCATAGCCGCCCAGCACGCCCTCGACCGCGCCCTGCCACTTCGGATCGGTCACTTCGACGATGTCCGACAGCATGGCGTGGGCGATGCCTTCGTCGCGCAGCGCGCGGCGCATCAGGCGCTGCGCTTCCGGCTCCGGCATCGAGGTCTTGCCCTGCAGCGCCGAGATGGTCGCCATCTCGCCCGCGATCTTGCTCGACACGGCTTCGCGCGCGCTCTTCTGGCGCGCCAGCTCGGCTTCTTTTTCTTCGAGCTGCTTGGCTACTTCAGCGATGTCGGCGCCGGCGTCCGCCGCCAGCTTCTGCAGGCGGTCGCGCTGCTCGAGCAGGCTTTCCAGGGGTTTGAGGCGCGTGTTCACCTCGGACAGGCGCTTGGCCAGCTGGCCGGCTTCAAGCTCCAGTTCGGTTTCCTGCTTCTGCGCCTCGGTGAGCGCGCGCTGCTGCGCCGCCAGCTGGCTGCGCTTCTCGGCCAGCTGGCCGTCGGCCTGCACCAGCGGCTTCTTCGCCTCGCGCAGCATGCGGCTGTTGTTGGCGGCCTTTTCGCGCGCCTCGTGGTATTGCAGCGCCGGCAGCACTTCTTCCTGCAGCTCGCGCTTTTCCTTGTTCAGGTCGGACCACTGGTGGTGGTTGGCCACGCGCAGGCGCAAGCCCTCGAGGTTGGTGCGCGAGGTCTCGAGTTCGGTTTCGAAGCGCTTCAGCTCGACCTCGGTGTCGCGCTGGTGGCGCTTGGCTTCGTCGTAGGCGTCCAGCACTTCCTTGTCGCCGAAGACCTGGAACACCAGGTCCAGCAACTGGCGCGGCGCGTACTCGCACAGCTTGTCGGTCTCGCCCTGCTCCAGCGCCAGCACCTTCGACATCGCCGGCGACAGGCCGGCCGACGCCAGGCGTTTACGGTAGTTCTCGACGCCCAGCCAGTCGGTGGCTTCGGTCACTTCCTCGATCTCGACGTTCCCCGGACGCATCAGGTACTGGCGCTTCCAGTCGCCGCCGTTCTTCTGCACCTGGCAGAACAAGGTCACCTCGTCGTCCGAGAAGAAGCCCGAATGGCGGAACGGCCGGTTCGACAGCTGGCGTCCGATCGGCTTGTTGTCGACCACGGCGCGCAGCCAGGCGCTTTGCTGGCCCGAGTGGCGCGCATAGTGCTTATAGGTGCGCCCCATCGAGCAATCGAGGCCGAACAGGGTGCGCATCGCGTCGAGCAGCGTGGTCTTGCCCGAGCCGTTCTGGCCGGCGATCGTGATGATCTTGGCGTCCAGCGGGATGTTCTTGATCCGCTGCCAGTAATCCCAGTGGACCAGTTCAAGTGATTTAATGTGGAACATCGGCTATCTCAGTTCGGGGTATCGGTTGCGTCGTCAGTGGCATCCGGCTGCTCGACCGCCACCGCATCGTTGGCGGCTTCAGCGTCGACGGCCACCTTGCGCGGAGCGGCGGCCAGCGGCGCGCGCTTGAAGACTTCGGACAGCGCGCCGTTGATGATGCGCTCCTTGAGCACGTCGGTGTCCATCATCAGGTCCAGCAGCGGGCCTTCCAGGATCACGTCGCCGCGCCGTTCGATGAAGCCGAGCTTGGACAGCACGCCCAGGTTCATGTCCATGCGGGTCTTCTTGCCGAGCTTGTCGCCGAAGTCCGACAGCAGCGCGGTGTACGAGATGCCGATCGACGCGTCTTCGGCGCGCGGAATCGGCGTCTCCTTCTCGAACATGTCGTTCTGGTCGTCGTCCACCGTGGTGTGGGTTTCCTGGCGCTCGCGCTTGGGCAGGATGATCTGGGCCCACAGCACCACCAGCAGGGCCACGCCGTCGCGGGTCAGGCCGAAGTTGTTGTTCTGCCAGATGTCCTTGGCGCCGAAGATCTTCGGCTCGACGTTGCGGTGCAGGGCCACGGTCACGTGGTCGGCATACACGTTATCGAGCAGTTTGAGGCCCGATTCGAGCAGGCGCTTGTCGACTTCGGCGCGGAACTGGTCGTCCGACAGCGCGCGCTTGACCATCTTGTCGTCGCGGCGCAGGGTCTGGTGCGTCAGCAGGCGCGCGATCAGGATTTGTGCATCGTCATTCATGTGGGCGTGCCGTCCGGAGGTAGATCTAGATTGAGGGAGAGGGTCGCGAGCGACATGGCCGCCACTTCGGGGTCGTCGAGTTCGATCATCTGGTCCTGGGCCTCGAAGGCCAGCGGCAGGCGCGCCAGGTCGGCGGTCGCGCCCTGCAGGCTGGCCTCGGCCGCGTCGCCCAGCAGCGGCAGCAGCGAGGCGCGGTAGGACGCCAGGGCGAAGCTGGCCGGCAGCAGCGATTCATGCAGCTGCACCCGACGGGGGCCGACTTCCGAAAACTCGGGGAAGTTGCCCAGGTTGGCGAAGTCGGCCAGCTTGTTGATCCAGTCGTTCAGCTCGACCATCATGGCCGGGTTGTCGTTGATCGTCAGCGGCGCATCCTGGCCGCTCGGCAGGCCTTTCGGACCGGTCGAGATCACGCGTTCGGCCAGGAGCTCGGTCTCGGCCACGTCGATCATCTCGGCCGGGGTGGCGAACAGCGGCGTCACCGGGCGGTCGATCGCATCCGATGCCAGGCTCGCCAGGTCCTCATGGGCCAGCAGCCAGCGCTTGACGTCGGTGGTCGACAGGCCGGACTGGCCCAGGTGCACGCGCTGGCGCTCGATCTGGTTCAGCGCACGCGAGAACATGCCCTGCATATTGAGCAGCGCGCTCTGGGCCCGGCCGATGGCCTGGGCCGCGCGATGGGTGGCGGAATCGGCGCGTTCGTCCGAGGTGATGGCGCGCAGGATGACCGAGCCCTTCTCCACCCAGTCGCAGGCCATATGCCACTTGGCCTGCGAGGTGCGCAGGCGGAACTCGGAGCCGGAGGCGATCGCGTCGCGGAATTCCTCGGTCAGCTCGATCAGGCGGCCCAGCAGGTGCTTCAGCTGGTCGACAGTCACGCCGCCGACCGCCTGGGCGCCGGCCACCTGCGACAGCAGGAAGCCCATCTCGGCGTCGTCGTCTTCCGGCTTGCCCAGCGCCAGCAGGGTCTCGAGCGCGGACAGGACGTTGCGCGCCAGCGGCGTGATGCGGTAGACGGCAGCCGGGGCGTCCCAGGCCAGCAGGCCGTGGCCGCGCAGGCGGTTGAGCACCGTCTCCAGGCTCTCGGGGATCAGGTAGGCCAGCTTCTGGTTGATGTCGGCGCGCGAGAACGCCGAAGTGGCGGTGTCGCCGGCCAGTTCGCGCAGGACGAGCAGGCGCACCAGCACGCCGTCCTGGGTGCCGTGGAACAGGGCCGTGAAGGCCGACAGCATCGGCTGGGCACGCTTGAGGTGGAAGACTTGCTCGATTTCGTCGGGAGCGACGCCTTCCTGGAAGTGTGCTTGCAGCGGATCAAGTTCCGGCGCTAAAGCCGGGGAGTCGGCAGCGAGGGCCGCGCCGGCAAGGGGATCGATCATCGTTGTTACCAGTCTCTCGTGCGCGGTCGAGACGGGCCTGCGCTGCCAATATTGACAATATTGTCATGCACGTACTTACAGGCCCGACCGGCTTCGCGGGGGCGTCAGTATAACAGGCTGGACTGGGCGATTGACGATTGCCGGCCCCGACCGGGGGCCGACAATTGCGGGAAAGACACAGTGTGTCTTATGGCTTGGCAATGCTTTTGAGCGTCTGCTCGATGGTTTCCTTGTCGCCTTCCGTGAAACGGATCTTGACCGGATACCATTCGTGCGCGGGCGCCAGCCACACCTCGATGCTCTGGTCGCGGCTGCCCGGCAGCGCCTCGCGGCTGACCAGCACGGCGTCGACCTGGCCCAGCCCGGTCTTCACCTTCTCGCGCTTGACCACCTTGAAGGTCCAGGCTTCGGCGCTGCTGCGGCCGGCCACGAAGAACGGCCATTCCGAGCCCGGCTTGAACTTGTCGCCAGCGGCGCGCGCGACGGCCGCCAGCTGCCAGGTGATCGATACACGGTCCTGCTCGCCGCCCTTGAGCGGATAGGTCTTGTCGCCTTCGGAGAAACTCATGACTTTTTCGCCACGGTCGAAGGTGATCGAGGTCGGGTCCTTGCGCAGGCGCTTTTCGGAAAATTCCACCGGCGCCAGGCCGAATTCGTCGATGGCGCCCTGGCTGCGGTTGTCGAGCAGGGTGCCGAGGATCGCCACGCGCGATTCGACCCGCAGGTCGTATTTGCCGTCGCCGGCGCGCCAGGCGACGGTGGCGTCGCCCTTGAGCGACAGGCCGCGCTGGCGCGCGCTCAGGTCATAGTGCAGGTCGGCCGAGGGCGGCAATTCGAAGGCGCGCTTGACGGCAGGATGCGCTGGGTTGGCGGCCTGGGCGCCTGCACTGCCCAGGGCGAGCGCCAGCGTGCACACCACGCCGGCTTTTCGAATGTTGTCTAGAAGCATATCAAAATCCTGAATGGTTCAAGACGATATTATTCACTGTTTGCGTGGTTACTGCTCCATTGGCCTCCGTATTGCGAATCCGCACCGGATACCAGCCGTGTTGCGGGGCCAGCCAGATGTCGAGTGTCGACTTGTACGAGCCGGGCTGCGGCGGGCGCGTCAGGCGCCAGGTTTGCAGCTTGCCCAGCCTGGTATCGATCTCTTCCTGCCCCACCACCCTGAACCGGTAAACGCTGGCGTCGCGGTCTTCGCCGACCAGGATGTCGATATCGCCGTTCAATTGTTTGGCGTCGCCGCGCGCGATCGCCGACAGTTGCAGCGGGATGCTGGCCTTGTCCTGGGCGCCGGGCGCCAGCGGATAGACCGCCTGCGACGCCGAGAAGGTCAGTTTGTTTTCGCCCCAGTCGAAATGGGTGGCCGTGAGCGAACGGCCGCGCCGCTTTTCCGTCATCCTGATCGGCGCAAAGCCGGTGGCGGCCACCGCGCCCTCGCTGTGCAAGACCACCAGGTTGACCCGCGTAAATACCACCCGGATGCCGGCCTCGACCTGGATCTTGTAGGTGTCGTCGTTCAGTTGCCAGGCCAGGACGGCCTCGCCCGACCATTCGGCGCCGTCCTTGTCGGTACGCGCGACGTCCAGCGTGATCGTGGCCGGAGGCGGCATGTCGATCCTGTAGCGGCGCACCTCCGGCGCCGCCGGGGCGGCCGGCGCGGCCGCTGGCGCCGGCGTTTCCGGAGCAGGAGGCGCGGGCGCGGCCGTTTTCGGCGGCACCGGCGCTGCAGGCGCCGCCACCGGCTCGACGCCGGCGCCTCCGCGCACGCCATCGGCCGCCGCGGCGTGATTGTCCGGGCTGATGTCGCCAGCCTGCGCGGGCAGCCCGAGTTCGACCGGCAGAGGGGGAATCACGGGCAGGGGCGGCGGTCCTGAATCGGGCACCGGCAGCGGCGCGGGCGGCGGCGGAGGCGCCGGCGCGGCGGCCGGCAGGACTTGCGCCAGCAGGGTTGCCGGTCCGCCCTCCTCCCCGGCCTGGCGCGGGAGCGACAGGTTCACGTCGAGCAGCACGCTCAACACGATCCAGTGCAGCAATACCACCAGCGCGACCGGCAGCAGCCGGCGGCGACGCGGAAGAAGGAGTGGTGCGGATGGCATACCGCTAGTGTAGCGCGGGCACGGCCAGCGCTGCACGGCGCCACCCTATCCGCCAGGGAAGCGTCAGGTAATCGCGCCGCCGTCGACGGTGAGGACGGCGCCGGTGATCTGGCGCGCCGCCGGGCTGGCCAGGAAGGCGACCGCCGTCGCCACGTCGCGCGGCGCGCCGAAGCGTCCCAGCGGGATCAGCGCCTTCTGGAATTCGGCGAAGTCGCCGTTGGCCGGATTCATGTCCGTGTCGGTCGAGCCCGGCTGCACCAGGTTGACCGTGATGTCGCGTGGACCCAGTTCGCGCGCCAGGCCGCTGGTGAAGGTCTTGAGCGCGGCCTTGGTCAGGAAATACACGGTGGCGCCCTCGCCCACGATGCGGTCGGCGCCGGCCGAGCCGATGGTGACGATGCGGCCACCCTGGCCCAGGTGCGGGATGGCCGCCTGCGCCGCCAGGATCGGACCGCGCACGTTCACGTCCAGCAAGGCGTCGATATCCTCCACGGCGATGTCGGCGATCGGCGCATAGCGGGCGATGGCGGCGTTGTTGACCAGGATGTCCAGGCCGCCCAGCACCCGCGCCGCCTCGTCGACCGCGCGCCGGATCGCCGCCGGGTCGGCGCTGTCGGCCTGGATCGCGATCGCCTTGCGGCCGTGGCCTTCGATGGTGCGCACGACCTCCTGGGCCCGCTCGGCCGAACGCTCGTAGGTGATCGCCACGTCGGCGCCCTGCTGCGCCAGTTCGATGGCGATCGCGGCGCCGATGCCGCGCGATGCGCCGGTCACGATGGCGCGCTTCCCTTGCAAGTTATTCATGACATTCCTTTTCTGTGTTGATCGATACAGAAATAGTAGATGCCCGGCCGGCGCGCTGTCAATTGATTTTTGTAGTGATCGACATATATATGATGAAACGGCGTGCGGCGTTGTCCCGACCTGCGGCCGGACATATACTGTGCGCGATGCAAACGCCCGACCACCCCCTCCACGCAGAAGCGACCGAACCAGCCGCGAATGCGCGCCCGCCGACGCGCGCCCGCGGCCGGCCGCGCGCCTTCGACCGCGAGGCGGCCTTGTCGAAGGCCATGCGACTGTTCTGGCAAAAGGGCTACGAGGCCACGTCGCTCGCCGACCTCACCACCGCGATGGGCATCGCTTCGCCCAGCCTGTACGCGGCCTTCGGCTCCAAGGAGGCGTTGTTCGTCGAGGCCCTGAACCATTACGGCGCCACCTATGCCTGGGGCTGGAAGAACTTCCTCGAGGCCGCGACCGCGCGCGACGCGGTCCAGGCCTGGCTGATGGATTCCGCCGCCTTCCTGACCGGCGACATCGAAGACGTCCCGCTCGGCTGCATGGCGACCCTGTCGGTGATCGGCGCCGCGGGCCACCAGGGGTTGTGCGAGCAGACGCGCGCCGCGCGCGCCGCGCCGCGCACGGTCGTCAGGACCCGCCTCGAAGAGGGCGCCGCGAACGGCGAGATTCCGGCCTCGGTCGACCTGGACGCGCTCGCCCGCTTCGTGCAGGTCGTCCAGAACGGGATGTCGCTCCACGCGCGCGACGGCGCCAGCCGCGCCGAACTGGAGGCGGTGGCGCGGATGGCCATGCGCGGCTGGGACGCCCTGGTCGCAGGCTAGCGGCGGCGCGCCATCAGCGCAATGCGGCCAAATGGTTGCCGAGCCGCTGACCGAGCGCGCAAATCGTCAGCGACGGATTGACGCTGCCGGCGGTCGGAAACACCGAGCCGTCGCTCACCCACACGTTCTCGAAACCGAACACCTTGAGGTTGGCGTCGACGACGCCGTGTTGCGGCGTCGTCGCCATGCGCGCCGTGCCGAGGTGGTGGGCGGCGGAGGCGCAGGTATCGCGCCAGCCCGTCATCGGGTCGGCCCGGCAGCCGCTCACGTCGCCGTGCCCGCGAAAGCCGGCCATCAGCAGCTCGTGATACTGCGTGAACATCTCGATGTCCTGCTTGCTGAGCTGCCAGTGCACGCGCGCGATCGGCATGCCGTAGCGGTCGCGCTCGTGATCGGACAGGCTGACCTGGCTGTGCGGGTTGGGCAGCTGCTCGGTCATGAAGAACAGGTCGCCATGGTGCGAGCGCAGGCCCAGCGGCAGCTTCTGGTGCGCGATGCGCCACAGGATGTAGGGGTGGCGCACCAGCGACGCCATGTGCGACAGGCCGATGTCGCGCGGCCCGCGCACGCCGAGAAAGGACATCACCGCCTTATTCGGCACCGGACGCCGGTTGATGCCCTTGCGGATGAACACCGCGTGGTTGGGCAGGCGGTGGGTCTGCTGGAATTCGCGCTTGAGCATGAGCCCCGGGAAGACCTGGATGTCTTCCTTGCCCCCCCTGGCGCGCGCCTTCGGCTTGCCGGCAAGCGGCTGGCGGAACGTGACTTGCGACAGGTAGCCGGCCGGATGGTCGATCAGGTTGCGCCCGAGCCACCAGGACGGCGGCTGCGCCATGCCATGCTGGCCGAGTGAATTGAGCAAGAGGCGCGGCGTCTCGAGCGCGCCGGCCGCGATCACGAAGCGGTTGGCCCGGACCTCGATCCGGTGCGCGCCGCTGCCCACGACCAGGACATGAGTGCGTCCATGCCTTTGCCGCAGCTGCAGCGCGGTGCCGTTGTACACGCAGCGCGCCTTGCCGTTGCGGCACCATTCGCGCAGGATCGGCTTGCCCCTGAACGGCGGCGAGCGGTAGCGGTAAGCCTTGGAAGCCAGCATATTGCCCATCCCGAGCGCCATGCCGCCGTGGTGGCCCGCAGTGTCCTGCGGCATGTCCTGGCCGCCGCACAGGAAGTCCAGCGCCAGCGCATACCAGGGATCGAGATCGCCGCGCGTGATGGCCCAGCCGCTGTGGGCAATCCAGGGGCGCTCGAGAAAATCCTCGTCGTCGAGCGGCGCGCACACGCCATGCCAGAACGCGGTGCCGCCGCCCACTTCGAGCCCGCGACTGGTCGAAATGCCGAACGGACGGCCGACGCTTTCGATGCGCACCGCGGGCGGATCGCGGCGCGACGCGGTCATTGGCCCGGTTTCGACGAACAGCACGTCGCGTCCGGCGCGCACCAGGGGCTGGGCCGCGGAAATCGCCCCCATGCCGGTGCCGACGATGCAGACGTCGGTCTGCAGTGTCGTGTCTGGTGCTAACTGCCTGCCATCGATGAGCATCCGATTCACCACCAAGGTTGATTGCCATAATGCAATTTGTGCAGCGCAACTTTTCCATCGTAACGTAAGGACGGACTTTGCTCAATAGACAATATTCCTATTAGTTAATCCAGCTTTGGTTCCAGCGCAAACTCGGCGTCTTCGGCCCGATGCGCTGCATGGCCTGTGAGGGCGTAATCTGCTACGCTTGCCGCACAAACAACGGAGACCGCTCATGCTGAATCAGCCCATGCCTGGAATGACCGACACGCTCGAATTCGTCAAGAACCTGTGGGGCGGCATGAACATCCCCGGCGCCATGCCCGGCATGGGCGGCACGCCGATGCCGGGCGCCGGCCTGTCGGTCGACGACCTGGACAAGAAGATCGCCGACCTGAAGGCGGTCGAGTCCTGGCTCAACCTCAACCTGGGCATGCTGCGCGGCTCGATCCAGGCGCTCGAAATCCAGCGCGGCACCCTGGCCACGCTCAAGGCGATGGGCGACAGCATGGCCCAGGCCATGAGCCAGACCGGCGCCGCCAGCGACGCCGCCATGGCGCCGTTCGCGCAATTCTTCACCCAGGCCGCGCAGGCCGCCGCCAGGCCCGCGGACAGCGCCACCCCGCCGCCGCCGCCGTCCGCGCCGGCGTCCGAGACTGCGCAGCCGCCCCAGGGCGCCGAGGCCGCGCATGCCGCCATGCCGGCGGCCGTCGCCTGGTGGAACCTGCTGCAAGACCAGTTCCGGCAAGCCGTGGCCAGCGCGATGCCGCCGGACAGCGCCAGTCCGGACAAGGCCGGCGGCGCACCGTCCGATGGCGGCGCCGACAGCCCGGCGGCTGGCGCCGCGACCGGTGGCGCTGGCGCCGGCAAGGCGTCCGCAGGCCAATCCGCCAACGCCCAGAATGGCAACGGCAATCCGGCCCCCGCCCGGCGCGGCGCGCGCGGCAAGAGCGACAAGGCCTGACCCCGCTGCATTGATCCAAACGGTGGCGCTCGCCTGCAAACCGTGCTGAACTGACCCGGCGGCCCGGCCCGGCCGCTTTCCCGTCCAGCCGGAGCGAGCCATGTTGCCGAGCGACCTGACCCACCTGACGCCCTCGCAGGTCGACGACCTGCGGCGCAAGCTCGCCGCCGCCGGCTGCGATCCGCCGCCTGGGGCGCGCACCGTCGCCGAACTGCAGGATGCCTTCGCCCAGCTGCGCAAGCGCCATGGCCTGGCGCCGTCGGACAAGATCGACGGCGACCTGCTGCGCTGCCTCGACGCCGCCGCCGGCCACCTGTTCGGCGAGGTGCTGCGCGACGAACTCGACATGCTGCGCCCCGAGGCGGGCGACATGCGCGAGGAAGCGCTGGACGCCGCCCTGCCGCCCGACCGCGAGCGCCTCTTGCGGCGCGCCCATGGCGGCATGCTGACCGGCCTGGCCCTGTCCGGCGGCGGCGTGCGCAGCGCCACCTTCAGCCTGGGCGCCCTGCAGGCGCTGGCGCGCTGCGGCCTGCTGCGCCACATCGACTACCTGTCCACCGTGTCCGGCGGCGGCTTCGTCGGCGGCTGGCTGTCCAGATGCCTGCACGCCAACGGCGGCGACATCGGCAAGGTGGAAGCCATGCTGGCGCCGCAGGCCGGCAGCGTCGAGGCGCCCGAGCTGCGTTTCCTGCGCCAGTACAGCAACTACCTGTCGCCGCAGGGCGGCATGTTCAGCGCCGACACCTGGACCCTGGTCGGCACCTATGTGCGCAACACGGGCCTGAACCTGGCCATGCTGGTGGCCTGGATGTGCGCCCTGCTGCTGCTGCCGCGCTTTACCGTCTGGGCCGTGCACCGCGTGGTCGCGCCTGGCGGAGCCTGGACGCACCTGGCCGACATCGCCTGGATTCTCGGCGTGCTGCTGTTCCTGTTCGCCGTGTTCTGCATCGCGCTGTCGATTTCGAGCAAGCCCGAAAGCTCGCGCGGGATGCGCCGCTTTCCGCTGTCGCAAGGCGCGGTCCTGTGGTGCATCAACCTCCCCTTGCTGCTGGCGGGCTTCCTCGGCAGCCTGGGCCTGTGGCGCCACGGCGGCGCGGCGCCGTCGACCTTCCTGCCAGCCCAGCTCGAGGGCCGCTGGCACTGGCTGCTGGCGCCGGGCCTGGTCTACTTCATCGTCTGGGCCTGCGGCTGGTACCTGGCCCACGACCGCTCCAGCCCCTACCGCCGCACCGGCTATACCGTGTGCGCCGCAGGGGCGGCGGCCGTGCTGCTGGTGCTGCTGGAAGCCGGCCGCGCCTTCGCGCCCGGGATCCTGGCGCTGCTGCGGGCCGATGCCGCCCGCCTGTCGCTGCTGCTGTGCTGGACGGTCGGCCTGCTGCTGGCGCTGGCCGGCTGGCTGGCCATCTACACGCGGCTGCACGCCGACCCGCCGCTGCGCGACCTGACCCGCGCCGAACTGGGCGAAGGCCTGTCGCACTTCCTGTGCGCGATGGGCGCGCTCACCCTCGGCACTCTGCTGCTGCTGGGCGGGATGGCGGTGCTGCCCGATCCCGCCGGCCAGCGCGTGCTGAACGACGCGATCGCCCTCGCCACCTTCGGCATGCCGCTCATGATGGCGCTGTTCGCCGCCACCATGACCCTGATGATCGGCCTGGTCGGCCGCCTGTACAGCGACGCCAGCCGCGAATGGTGGAGCCGCCAGGGCGCCTGGACCGCGATCTTCGCCCTCCTGTGGTTGACCGTGTACGCCACCTGCTTTTACATTCCTCCCTTGCTGCACTGGACCTGGCTGACCTACGAGCCCTGGTCGAACCTGGGCACCCTGCTCGGCTGGCTGGCGATGACCGCCTTCGGTCTCAAGGCCGGCAGCAGCATGTCGACCGGCGCGCGCGGCGCCCCCGACCCGAAGCTCGAACTGGTCGCGCGGCTGGCGCCCTATGTGTTCACGGTCGGGATTTTCGCCCTCTTGAGCAGCCTGGTGCAGGTCACGGTGGCGCTGCCGCATATCGCCTGCCCCGGGGCCAGGCTGACCTGCGTGCTGCGCGCCCATGCCGACGCCACCCTGGCAACGGACGGCACGACCCTGCTGCTGGCCTTCGGCGCCTTCCTGGGCGCCGCCCTGTTGCTCGGCTGGCGGGTCGACATCAACAAGTTTTCCCTCTATATGCTGTACCGCAACCGGGTGGTGCGGGCCTGGTTCGGCGCCGGCAACCGCGCGCGTCAGCCGCATCCCTTCACCGGCTTCGATCCCAACGACGACATGCTGCTGGCCGAGCTGCGCTACGGGCGGCCCTACCCGATCGTGAACACCGCGCTGAACCTGGTCAGCGGCGCCGAGCTGGCCTGGCAGACGCGGCGCACCGCCTCGTTCGCCTTCACGCCGCGCTGGTGCGGTTACGAGCAATCCAGCGTGGCGCCTGGCGGCGCGGGCGCGCCAGCGGGCTGCTACCGGCCGACCGACCAGTATGCCTCGCGCTCCGGCGTCGGGCTGGACGACGACGCCGGCGTGCGGCTCGGGATGGCGGTGGCCCTGTCCGGCGCCGCGGCCAGCCCGAACATGGGCGCCCATTCGTCGCCGCCGTTGAACTTCCTGATGACGATGTTCAACGTGCGCCTGGGGCGCTGGTGCCCGAATCCGGCGCGCCGCGCCTGGACCAGCGCTTCGCCGCCGATCGGCCTGTTCAGCCTCTTGTCCGAGCTGTTCGGCCAGCTCGACTCCGACGCCGCCTACGTCCACCTGACCGACGGCGGCCACTTCGACAACCTCGGCATCTACGAACTGGTGCGGCGCCGCTGCCGGCTGGTGATCGCGGTCGACGTGGGCAGCGACCGCCACCTGGCGTTCGAAGACCTGGGCAACGCGATCCGGCGCTGCGCCACCGACCTGCACGTGCGCATCGACCTCGACGTCTCGCGCCTGGGCGCGCTCGGCGACAAGGGCATGTGCGGCGCCAGCTGTGCGGCCGGCACCATCCGCTACAGCCTGGCCGACCGCGGCGCGGCCGACGGCGTGCTCCTGTACGTGAAGCCAGCCATCGTCGGCAACGAGAACGCCGACCTGCTCAACTACCGCAAGCTGCATCCCGACTATCCGCACGAGAGCATCGCCGACCAGTGGTTCGACGAAGCCCAGTTCGAGAGCTACCGCGCGCTGGGCGACCACATCGTCGACTGCGCGCTGCGCGAGGCGGCGCGCGCCACCGTGGGCGCGCACGGCGAACAGGATATCGAGGCGCTGTGCGCGCAGCTGCTGCAGCGGCATGGGCCGGGGGCGGCGCCGCGGCCGCAGGGGGCGTGATAGGCTGCGTCCACCAGCGATGCCAAGGACCATGATGAATCGAGCTTCCCGATGACCCGCGCAACCGTCGTCACCTTCGACCTGTCCACGATCGCCAGCATCCGCGAGCTGCACGAACTGATGGCCAAGACCCTGCACTTCCCCGAATGGTATGGCCCCAACTGGGACGCATTCTGGGATGTGATCATCGGGCTTGTCCCGATGCCGGAAAAGCTGCGCCTGATCGGCTGGGACGACTTCGCGCAGCGCTTCCCGCGCGACGCCTTCATCATGAAGAAATGCCTGACCGAGCTGGCCGAGGAATACCCCGCGAACGCGTCCGACGTCGACTATCTCTGAAGGATTGGCGCCCGCGCCGGCGCGGCGGGCGTCGCCAGCAGCCGCCCCAGGCAGGCCAGCGCTAGCAGTGAGAACAGCGCCGCGCTGCCCAGGGTCAGGCGGTAATCGTGGCCCGAGTGGTCGAGCAGCGGCCCGATGCAGCTGGCCACCAGGATGTTGGCGAAGGCGACCAGGATGTCCTTGCTCGCGTTGTAGCGCACGAACTCCTCGCGCGGGAACAGCGCCAGCGGCATCGCCGCCGCCGCGGTGAAATAGGCGCCGGAGCAGATCACGTGGGCGACGTAGAACGGGCGGAAGCTGGCGGCGCCGTCGACCAGCAGCCAGCCGCCCAGCGCGATCGCGAAGTACAGCGCCATCATGGCGGCGGCCACCCGCACCGCGCCGCGCCGGTCGACCAGCCAGCCGATGACGAAGGCGCTGGCGATCGACACCGCATAGGCCAGCGCGGTCAGCTCGCCCAGCTCCGCCTTCGACAAGCCCAGGTCGAGCGCATAGTGCAGCGAAAAGGTGTTGAAGGGGACGAAGGTGACGGCGGCCAGCATGAAGGCGCCGAAGATCCACAGGTAGCGGCGCTGGGCGCAGCAGTGCCGCAACTGCGTGCGCGCCAGCGCCAGCCGCCCGCCCGCTGAAGCCGCGTCGTCATGCGCGTTTGGCGGCGGCGGGTAGTCGCCCTCGCGCACCATCAGGCACATCAGCGGTATCGTCAGGCCGAAGACCAGGGCGATGGCCACCAGGATCTCGGCCAGCCAGGCTTCGCTCAGGGCGAACAGCGTCATGTTGAAGCCGATCGCCACGCCCAGGCCGACGACCCGCACCGCGGCATAGAAGCGGCCGGCCAGCCCGAACGGAATGACGTCGGCCACCAGCCCGGCGAACAGCGCCATGGTGGTCATGGCGGCGGCGTCGAACACGGTCCAGAACAGGCAGAACACGCCCAGTTCGAGCGCGCGCAGGCTAGGCGCCCAAGCGCCCAGCAGCGCGTGCGCGCCGGCCGCGAAGGACGGCGCCAGGGCCACGCACAACATGGCGGCGGCGGCCAGCGGCGCGCTGATCACCAGGTACGGACGGCGCCGTCCCCAGCGGCCGCGGCTGCGGTCGGAACGCAGCCCGATCGCCGGCACCACCAGCAGGCTGATAAGCGCCGGCACGGTCGACAGCAGCATGGCGACGGCGGTGTCCGACGCGCCGTGGTTGCGCAACACGACCAGCCCGATCGGTCCGGCCCAGCGCTCGCGCACCGCGATCCCGAGCGCGCCGACCAGCAGCCAGCCGACCAGCACGCACAAGCCCCAGGCGCCATAGCGCAGCGTGCCGGCCTGCCAGCGTGCGTTATCCAGGGCGGCGCGCCGCATCCTGGATCTACGCCGGCGCGGGGCCGGTCGAGTCGCGCACCACCAGCTCGGTGGCGAAGGCGATGCGCTCGGCGGCCGGCGGGCGGCCTTCGATCATCTCGACCACTTCCCGCACCGCGCGCTCGGCCAGCGCCTCATAGGGCTGGTGCATCGTGGTCAGGCGCGGGAACACGTGGCTGGCGGTCGAGATGTCGTCGAAGCCGACCACCGAGACGTCGGCCGGCACCTTCAGGCCGCGGCTGGCGACGGCGTCGATGGCGCCGAACGCCATCTCGTCGTTGGCGGCGAAGATGGCGCTGGGCGGCGCCGCGAGGTCGAGCAGGCGCAGCGTGGCGGCGAAGCCGCCGGGCTGGTTGAAGGCGCCGTCCACCACCAGGGCCGGGTCGACGGCGATGCCGGCCGCCGCCAGCGCTTCGGCATAGCCGCGTTCGCGCTCAGCGCTCTGGCCGGTGCGCTTGGTGCCGGCGATGAAGGCGATGCGGCGGTGCCCGAGGCCGATCAGGTGCTCGACCGCACGGCGCGCGCCGATGCGGTTTTCCAGCACGATGGTCGGCAGCGCCAGCTGGCGCGCATCGAAGAACACCAGCGCGCAATTGAGCTGCTGGCGCTCGACCACGTCGAGGAAGCGGTCGTCGGCGGTCGGCATCAGGAGCAGCAGGCCGTCGCACAGCTTGCTGAGCGTGGCGCAGGTGGTCATCCGGTCCGGGCTGTCGAAGCGGTCGGCGTTGAACAGCAGCAGGTCGTAGTCGCGCTTGCGCGCCTGCTCGCCGATGGCGCGCACCAGCTCGTGCAGCACCACCGGGCCGTAGTTGTTCATGAACACGCCGATCAGCTTGCTCTTGTCGCCGCGCATGCGGCGCGCCAGCATGTCCGGCGTGTAGTTCAGCTGGGCCGCGGCCGCCATGATGCGCTCGCGCGCCGCGTCCGACACATAGCCGGTGCCGCGGATCGCGCGCGAGGCGGTGATCGGCGCGACGCCGGCCAGGCGCGCGACCTCGCTCAGTTTGCTGGCTTTGGCCATCGGTCTCCTTCAATCGATCATGTTGTTGAGTATTTCTAGTTATCCAACCCCGACCTGTGGTTACGATACCACGTCGAGCTCGGCCGATTCCAGATATTTTTCAGCAAAATCAGGTGCTTATCCCACTGATACGGCGTCTACCGCCCTGTTGTTGAGTATTTACGAGTCAAATGGTAACGTAACCATACGGTTGTCATACAAGCGCAATGGTCGGCGACCGGTGCTTCATCTTCAGCCGCACGTGCCAAGCACGGCGGTCCGACATTACAAGCGAACCTCGAAGTTCGCGGTCAGGAGACACTATGCAGAAGAAGATTTTGGCCGCGGCCCTGCCGCTGGCCTTGGCCGCCGCAACCATGCCACCCGCGCTGGCCCAGCAACAGCCCACTACGCCACCCTCACCGCCCGACGCTGCAACTGCGGACGCTACTGCCGCCACACCGGCCGCCGGCAGCACGGCCGCGCCCACCACCGTGGTGGTCACCGGCTTTCGGTCCAGCCTGCAGAAGGCGCTGAACCTCAAGCAGCAGGCGATCGGCGTGCGCGATTCGATCGTCGCCGAGGACATCGGCAAATTCCCCGAGGCGAACGTCGCCGAGTCGCTGCAGCGCGTGCCCGGCGTGATCCTGAACCGCGACGACAGTTCGGGCGAAGGCCAGCGCATCTCGATCCGCGGCCTGCCGACCGAATATTCGGTGACGACCCTGAACGGCGCGCCGGTCAACACCACGTCGACCAGCACCATCGGCAGCGCCGCGCGCGGCTTCAACTACGACGTGTTCGCGTCCGAACTGTTCGGCCGGGTCGACTTCTACAAGTCGCCGCTGGCCGAGCTGACCGAGGGCGGCATGGGCGGCATCGTCGACCTGCAGACCCCGCGCCCGTTCGACAGTCCCAAGCGCACCATCCGCTACGCGGTCTCGGGCGCCTACAACACCAGCGCCAGGGAGGCCGATCCGACCGGCTTCGCGCTGTATTCGAACACCTGGGGCCCATGGGGCTTCCTGGCCGGCGTGGCCCATTCGAAGGCGGTCAACAACCGCTCCGGCTTCGAAGCCACCGGCGGCTACAACAGCTCCGCCAACGGCAGCCGCACGCCCGTGATGGGCAACTTCGCCCTCGCCCTCGACTACGACGCCCCCCGCGCCAACCTGTCCGGCTACTCGCGCGAACAGATCGACAACGCCCTGCTGCCGCGCATCTACCGCTACTACGGCTCGCAGAACCGGCGCAGCCGCGACGGCCTGGTGAGCTCCCTGCAGTTCAAGCAGGGCGACCTGAACCTGAGCCTGGACGGCCTGTACTCGCGCCTGGAGAACAGCCGCGACGAGCTGTACTACGGCCTCCTGATCCGCAACACCCGCACCACCAACCGCAACGCGCCGCCGGGAACGAACGGCCACAACGGCCTGGTGCCGATCGACGTGAAGATCGATCCCGGCTCGAACCTCCTGACCGGCACCTTCGGCAACACCTCGTACAGCAGCGGCGTGACCTATGGCGAAGACAAGACCGAGTTCGGCTACCTGGCGCTCAACGGCCGCTGGCAGGCGCGCCCGGGGCTGGTGGTGACCGGCCAAGTGAGCGCCAACAACAGCAAGGCCACCAGCTATTCGGACACCCTGTCGGGCCAGATCTTCGGCGTCGACACGACCATCGACTACGGCACCGACCATGTCTACCCGTCGATGTCCTCGCCGGTCGACTACACCGACCCTGCCAGTTTCAGCGGCTTCGACGTCACCACCGGCTGGACCCGCGAGCGCGACAAGGGCCGCCAGGCGCGCCTGGTGGTGGACTATGACTACGACCTGTTCGGGGGCTGGACCGGGCGCCTCAAGACCGGCCTGGTCTACGTCGACACCAGCAAGGACGTCGAAAAACGCAATGCCGGCGCCGCCATGAAGGCGAAGATGGTCGCCCTGGGCGACGCCAGCGTGCGCGCCAATATGGTCTCGGTCCTGCCGATCCCCGACCTCGACATGGGGCCCGGCTGGCCGAACCGCTTCGGCACCTTCACCCGCGACTATGCCTTCTCGACCTACGACCCGGTCGCCTTCAATACGAGCGAAGCGTTCACGCCGGCGCAGAGCTTCGGCGCGGCCGAGAAGGTCAGCACCGGCTTCGTCCAGTCCGACTTCAAGGGCGACGTGCTGGGGCGGGAGCTGCGCCTGAACGCCGGCGTGCGCTGGTCGCAGACGAAGCTCGACATCGACAACTTCAAGAGGAGCGGCAGCGGCAACACCTACCAGCCGAACAGCGAACAGGGCAAGTACACCAATGTGCTGCCGGCCGTCAGCGCGGCCTGGGACCTGAACGACGAACTGATCTTCCGCACTTCATGGGGCAAGACCATCAGCCGCGCCTCGCTGTCGATCATCGCGGCCCAGACCGTGATCCCGAACGCCTTCGACAATACCGCGACCGCCGGCAACCCGAATTTGCGGCCGCAGCAGTCGAAGAACTTCGACACCAGCCTGGAATGGTATTTCAAGCCGGGCAGCCTGCTGTCGGCGGCGTATTTCAAGAAGAAGCTGACCGACGCCACGGTGTCGACCACCACCAACACCACCTTCGGCGCGCTCGGCCTGCCCGACACCGCGCTCGGGGCGATCTTCCAGGACGCCAGCGGCCGGGTCGACCCGAACCTGCCGATGGTGCTGCGCACCTACAGCAACGCCGGCGAACAGACGCTCAAGGGCTACGAGCTGGCCTACCAGCAGGACTTCACCTTCCTGCCCGACCCGTTCAAGGGCTTCGGCGCGCTGGCCAGCTACACCCATATCGATCCCTTCAACAGCATGCGCTGGATCACCAACGCGGGCAAGGAGATCGAGGTCAACTCGGTGCCGAAGTACGCCTACAGCGTCACCGCCTATTACGAGCGCGGTCCGCTGGCGATGCGCCTGTCCTACAACTACAAGGACCGCTCGCTGCACGGCGACAATCCGCGGAACAACGGCGACGACCTGATTCGCTGGCGCGCCGCGCGCGGCTACCTGGACGGCACCATCAGCTACAAGCTGTCCGAGAACCTGGAGCTGCGCCTGGATGCGCTGAACCTGACCGACACCCTGAACTACGACTACTTCGAGGACGCCACCGGCCAGTACGGCAGCGGCAAGCACACGCGGATGGACTACGCCAAGTACGACGGGCGCACGTTCAAGATCGGCATCCGCGGCAAGCTGTGATGCGGATGACCGCCTTCCTCGTCCGCTGTACTGGGCTCGTGGCCGGCGCCGCGCTGCTGCACGGCTGCGCAAGCAAGCCCGGACCGGGCATCGTCGACGTCGGCCCCGGCTGGGCCGGCAACTCGGTCAACGCCGTGGTGTTTCGCAAGAACGCCCTGGCGAGCGACGGCGCGCACCAGTACATCGCCTACTACGACGGCGCCGGCCGGGTCGTGCTGGGCAAGCGCCGCCTCGGCGGCGGCGCCTGGGAACTGCGCCAGACCGCCTGGCGCGGCAATGTGCGCGACGCCCACAACGCGATCAGCATCATGGTCGATGGCGACGGCGTGCTGCACATGGCCTGGGACCAGCACAACAACGCGCTGAACTACGCACGCGGCAGCGCCCCCGGCAGCCTCGAACTGCGCACGGCGCCGATGGTCGGGCGCGACGAAGCGTCGGTGTCGTATCCGGAGTTCTTCCGCATGCCGGGCGGCGGCCTGCTGTTCCTGTACCGCGACGGCGGTTCGGGACGCGGCAACCTGGTCGCCAACCGCTACGATCCGGCTACCGGTTGGCGCCGCGTGGCCGACAATCTGATCAGCGGCGAGGGCCAACGCAACGCCTACTGGCAGGCCGGCGTGGACGGCCGCGGGGTCATCCACCTGTCCTGGGTCTGGCGCGAATCGCCCGACGTCGCCAGCAACCACGACATGGCCTACGCGCGCTCGCGCGACGGCGGTGCGAGCTGGGAAGACAGCAACGGCAAACCCTATGGGCTGCCGATCACCGCCGCCAGCGCCGAGTACGCGGCGCGCATCCCGCAGAACAGCGACTTGATCAACCAGACCTCGATGGCCTTCGACGCCATGGGCCGGCCCTACATCGCCAGCTACTGGCGGACAAAGGATAGCGCCGTGCCCCAGTACCGCGTGCTGTACCGGCGCGACGAAGGCTGGCGCCGGCTCGACCTGGACTTTCGCAAGAGCGCCTTTTCGCTCGCCGGCATGGGCACCAAGGCGATCCCGATCGCGCGCCCGCAACTGCTGATCGACGGCCATGCGGGCGACCCATCGGGCCACCTCGTGTTTCGCGACAGCGAGCGCGGCGAGCGCGTGTCGGTGGTGCGCATCGCCGGCTTCGACGCGCCGCGCTGGTCGGTGCACGACCTGACGAGTAGCGCCGTCGGCGCCTGGGAGCCGAGCTACGACACCGAGTTGTGGCGGCGCCAGGTCGAGCTGCACCTGTTCCTGCAGGCGGTGCGGCAAGTCGATGGCGAAGGACTGGCCGACGTACCGCCATCCACCGTGCAGGTCTTGCAGTGGCGACCGGCAAGCGACACCCACATTGAATGAAAGACGACATGACGAGACGACTCTACCTCAAGCTTGCCCTGGCTACGCTGGTCACTCTCGCCGGCGGCTGCGCCAGCACGGGCGGCCAAACGCCTGCACGGGCCGACGTCCTGGCCGACCTGACCCGCGCCAACGATTACTGGCAGCGCAACCACGCCCGGCAGCAATGGGCGTTCTGGGATGTCGCCGCCTACCACACCGGCAATATGGCGGCCTATGCCCTCACCCGCAACGAGGCGTACCGCGATTACTCGACCGCCTGGGCCGAGCATAACCGCTGGCGCGGCGCGGACTCGGACAACCGGGCCGAGTGGAAGTACAGCTATGGCGAGACCCAGGAATACGTGCTGTTCGGCGACTGGCAGACCTGCTTCCAGACCTATGTCGACCTGTACGAACTCGATGGCCGCAAGGACCCGCGCCGCATCGCGCGTGCACGCGAGGTCTTGGAATACCAGATGGGCACTTCCAGCCGCGATTACTGGTGGTGGGCCGACGGCATCTATATGGTGATGCCGGCGATGACGAAGCTGTACAAGGCCACGGGCGACCGGCGCTACCTCGACAAGCTGCACGAGTACTTTACCTATGCCGACCAGCTGATGTACGACCCGGATGCCGGCCTCTACTACCGCGACGCCAAGTACATCTACCCCAGGCACAAGTCGGCCAACGGCGGCAAGGATTTCTGGGCGCGCGGCGATGGCTGGGTGTTCGCCGCCCTGGCCAAGACGCTGGCCGACCTGCCGCCGGACAATCCGAGCCGGCCCTTACTGACCGAGCGCTTCCGCCGCATGGCGGCGGCCCTCAAGCCGCTGCAGCAGGACGGCGGCTACTGGACCCGCAGCCTGCTCGACCCCGGCCATGCGCCGGGGCCAGAAAGCAGCGGCACCGCCTTCTTCACCTATGCCTACGCCTGGGGCATCAACCACGGCTACCTGGACCGCGCAGAGTATGCGCCAACGGCCCTGCGCGGCTGGCGCTTCCTGCGCCGGGTCGCGCTGCAGGCCGATGGCCGGGTGGGCTACGTGCAGCCGATCGGCGAGCGCGCGATCCCCGGCCAGGTCGTGAACCAGGACTCGACCGCGCCCTTCGGCGTCGGCGCCTTCCTGCTGGCGGCGAGCGAGATCGCAAGCCTGGTCGATCACGCGGGAGATAAGGCGGGAGATAAGGCGGGAGATAAGGCGGGAGATAAGCGATGACGCCAACGCTGCCTCGCCGGCGCCTGCTGCAGGGCGCCGCGGCCAGCTCGGCGCTGGCGCTGCTGCCGGCCCAGGTCCACGCCGCGGCCCCTCCCCGCTTCGCCATCGGCCGCGAAGACTTCCTGCTGGACGGCAAGCCGCTGCAGATCCGCTGCGGCGAGATGCATTTCTCGCGCGTGCCGCGCGAGTACTGGACGCACCGCCTGAAGACCATCAAGGCGATGGGCCTGAACAGCGTCTGCGCCTACCTGTTCTGGAACTACCACGAATGGCGCGAAGGCCGGTTCGACTGGGCCGGCCAGCGCGACGCCGCCGAGTTCTGCCGGCTGGCGCAGCAGGAAGGCCTGTGGGTGATCCTGCGCCCCGGCCCGTATGCCTGCGCCGAATGGGAGATGGGCGGCCTGCCATGGTGGCTGCTCAAGCAGCCGGGCGACGCCTTCCTGCGCTCCACTAGCGAGGCTTTCCTGGCGCCGTCGCGGCGCTGGCTGCGCGAGGTCGGCCGCGTGCTCGGCCCGCAGCAGGTGACGCGGGGCGGCCCGATCCTGATGGTGCAGGTCGAGAACGAATACGGCTTCTACGGCGAAGACCTCGACTATATGCGCGCGCTGCGCCAGGCCGTGCTGGACGCCGGCTTCGACGTGCCGCTATTCCAGTGCAACCCGACCAATGCGGTGGCCAAGACCCACATCCCCGAGCTGTATTCGGTGGCGAACTTCGGCAGCAACCCCGAAGCCGGTTTCAAGGCGCTGGCCGAGGTGCAGCAGGGACCGCTGATGTGCGGCGAATATTATTCAGGCTGGTTCGACACCTGGGGCGCGCCGCACCGCCGCGGCGGCGTCGAGAACGCCGTGGCCGACATCAGGACGATGCTGGCGGCGAACGGCTCGTTCAGCCTCTACATGGCGCACGGCGGCACCACCTTCGGCCTGTGGGCCGGCTGCGACCGGCCGTTCCGCCCCGACACCACCAGCTACGACTACGACGCGCCGATCAGCGAAGCCGGCTGGATCGGCGCCAAGTTCGAGGCCTACCGCGCCGCGATGACGCCCTTCCTGGCGCCAGGCGAGACCTTGCCGCAGCCGCCGGCGCCGCTGCCGGTGATGACGATCCCCGCCTTCGCCCTGAACGAGACCGCGTCATTGAGCGCCAGTCTGCCGGCGCGCACGATCCGCGACGCGTCGCCGCGCCCGATCGAGGATTACGACATCAGCCGCGGCATCGTCGCCTACCGCGTCACCTTGCCGGCCGGCCCCGCCGGGGTGCTGGCGGCGGCCAGGGTGCGCGACCTGGCCTGGGTGCGGGTCGACGGCAAGCTGGTGGACACGATGGACACGCGCTACCGCCGCTTCAAGGTGACGATCCCCGCGCGCAGCAAGCCGGCGACCGTCGAGGTCCTGCTGTACACGATCGCGCGCGTGAACTTCGGGGTCGAGATCCATGACCGCAAGGGCATGCACGGTCCGGTCACGTTCACGCCGAACGGCGGCGAGGCGCAGGCGCTGGAGAACTGGGAGATCCGCGCCATCGATTTCGATGCCGAAGGCGTGCTGCCGCCGCTGGCGTTCAAGCGCGGCCGCAGCAAGGACGCGGCGTTCTGGCGCGGCAGCTTCGACACGAGCGCCGCCCACGACACCTTCCTCGACATGTCGGGCTGGGGCCAGGGCATCGTCTGGATCAATGGCCGCTGCCTGGGCCGCTACTGGAGCATTGGGCCGACCCAGACCATGTACCTGCCCGGGCCGTGGATCAGGCGCGGCCGCAACGAGGTGATCGTGCTCGACCTGACCGGCCCGCGCGAGGCGCGCATCGTGGGCCTGGCCAAGCCGATCCTCGACCAGCTGCACCGCGAGCGCGACCTGGAGCGCCCGCCCAGCACCGTCAAGCTGCAGCTCGATGGCGTACAGCCCGCGCACGAAGGCGCGTTCGCGCCCGGCTCCGCGACCCAGGACGTGCGCTTCGCGGCGCCGCTGCGCGCGCGCCAGTTCTGCCTGGAGTCGCTCGACGCCTTCGACGGCAAGCCCTACGCCGCGGTGGCCGAGCTGGCGCTGCTGGACAAGAATGGCAAGACGATCGAGCAATCCGCCTGGACCATCGCCTGGGTCGACAGCGAAGAAGCGCACAAGGAAGACGGCGGCGCACTGAATGCGATCAATGGCCAGAACAGCGACTACTGGCACACGGCCTACAGCGGCCCGGGCGCCGGCACGGCGCACCCGCACCGCCTCGTGATCGACCTCGGCAAGGACGTCGAGGTGGCCGGCCTGCGCTACGTGCCGCGCCAGGGCAAGGACGACGTCACCGGGCGCATCCGCAGATATCGCGCCTATGCGGGCGAACGGCTGGCCGGCGAACCCTGAACCAATCACGACGAGGAGACGCAATGCAGAGAAGAGATTTCATCGGCAGCCTGGCGGCGGGCGCCGCGCTCGGGGGCCTGTCCATGCCGGCGCCGGCGGCGGCTACGGCTACCGCGGGAAGCGACCGCGCGTACATGGCCGGCCTGCTGCAGAAGATGGCCGAGCCGGTGCTGTCGAACATGGCGCGCGGCGAACTGAAAAAGAACTTCAGGCTCGAGGTGAGCCCGAGCTCGGATGGGCGCGACAGCAGCGTCGCCTACCTGGAAGCCTTCGGCCGGCTGATCGCCGGCGCCGCGCCGTGGCTGGCCCTGCCCGACGACGCCAGCGCCGAAGGCAAGGCCCGTGCGCGCCTGCGCCAGATGGCCTTGCAGAGCTATGTGCATTCGGTCGATCCGAAAAGTCCCGACTACCTGACCTGGCGCGGCCATGGCCAGGCGCTGGTCGACTCGGCCTACTTCACCAATGCGCTGATGCGCGCGCCGAAAGCGTTGTGGGAGCCGCTCGACACCACCACCAAGCGGCGCATCGTCGCCGAGATCAAGGGCCTGCGCCGGATCGAACCGCCCTTCATCAACTGGCTGCTGTTCGCGGCGATGAACGAGGCCTGGCTGCTGTCGATCGGCGAGGAGGCCGATCCGCTGCGCACCAATGTCGCCATCCGCAAAATTAACGAATGGTATGTCGGCGACGGCTGGATCAAGGACGGCGAAGCGTTCCACTTCGACTACTACAGTTCCTTCGTGATATACCCGATGCTGCTCGAAATCCTCGAGGTGCTCGAGCGGCACAAGGCGCCATTCTGGAACGGCAAGCCGGCCGAGCTGCGCGCCCAGGCCTTGAGGCGCACCCAGCGCTATTGCGAGCACCTGGAGCGCTTCATCTCGCCGCAGGGGACCTTCCCGCCGATCGGCCGCTCGCTCACCTACCGCAGCGCCGCCTTCCAGCCGCTGGCCCTGCTGGCCTGGCGCAAACAGTTGCCGCCGACCCTGCCCGAGGGCCAGGTGCGGGCGGCGATGCAGGCGATGCACCAGGCCTTGTACACCGATCCGGGCAATTTCACCAGGGAGGGCTACCTCACGATCGGCTTCGTTGGCCACCAGCCGGCGCTGGCCGACTGGTATTCCAACAACGGCAGCATGTACATCGCCTCCGCCAGCTTCCTGGCGCTGGGCCTGCCGGCCGACGATTCCTACTGGACCAGCGCGGCCCAGGACTGGACCCAGAAGAAGGCCTTCAGCGGCGCCGCGTTCCGCAAGGACTATCCGGTCGATTACTGAACGGCGCCGGCCTTGGGCGTCGCGGCCACTTCTTCCTGGGCTTGCGGCGCGGCGGGCTCCGGCTTCGGCTGCAGCGCACCGAGCTGCTCCATCAGCTGCGCGAAGCGCTGCTGGCCCGGCTGCAACCGGTCGACGTGCTCCAGGACGTCGCGCGCCTCCTCGTCCAGCTCGGCCTCGTAGCCGCGCTGCTGCATGTGCGAAATCAGGATCTGCACCGCGTTGAACAGCACCCGGACGTTGTCCGGCAGCCGCTCGCGCGCCTTGCGCATCCACTTGACGGCGTCGGGCAGCTTGCCGGTCTTCCACAGCACCACGCCCTGGTTCATCAGGTCCACCGCCTCCTTGCGCGCGGTGCGGATGATGAGCGCGCCCTCGTCATGAAGGCGCGCGCGGTCGAAGATCTTCTGCACTTCGTCCTGCAGCAGCGTGTTGTCGTGGTTGTTGCGGATCACGTAGGCCAGCACCTCGTTGGGCGTGCCCTTGACGCCGACCGCGAACAGCAGGATCGCCATCTCGATGCAGATCGCGGTGCCGGGCCGCTTGGGATCGGCCTGCAGCATCGCATCGAGCTCGTCGCCGGCGCGGCGCGCGTTCAGGTAGTCGCCGCTCTCGTGGTAGACGTGGCCTTCGGTGATCTTCGCGCGCAGCACGATGTGTTCGTGCTCGCTGCCGAATTCGCGCTGGGCCAGCAGGAGCAGCTGCAGCGCATCCTTGGTATTGCCCTTCAGGCCGCACACGCGCGCCAGGCCGAGGTAGTCGTCCGGGGCCTTGCGGATCGAGTATTCGCCGATCACCAGGCATTTGCGGAAGGCCTTCTCGGCCATCGGCACGTTCCCCAGGCGCAGCGCGGCCTGGCCCAGGTGGCGCTGGCGCGGCACCGAGTTGGGCGACAGCTTGGCCGCGCGCTCGAGCACCGCGGCCGCCTCTTCGTGCTGGCCCATGCCCTGGTAGGCGCGCGCCAGCTGGTCGTAGGCGTCGATGTAGTGGCGGTTCTCGGCGATCACGGTCTGGAACATCTGGCGCGCCTGCTCGAAGTCGCCGTCGGCCATGCGGATCTTGCCCAGGCCCGCGCGCGCCCAGTGGTATTCGCGCTGGGCCAGCACTTTTTCGTACACCTCGCGCGCGCGCGCCGGCTGGCCGCTGCGCTCGAGCATGCGCGCCTTCATGCGCAGCAGCTCGATCTCGTGCACCCGGCTGGCGGCGATCTGGTCGTCGCACAGGCGCGCCGCGCGCAGGTAATCCTTTTCGATGAAGGCCTGGTCGATCAGGCGGAAGATCTGCTTGCGGCGCCACACGCGGTTCAGGCGCGTGAGCAGCACGCCTTCGGTGATCGGCTTGACCAGATAGGCGTCCGGCTGATGCTCGGCCGCGCCCATCACCGACTCCACGCTCTTCTCGGCCGACACCATCACGAACACCGAGGACGGCATCAGGAGATGGCGCATGCGCGCTTCTTCCAGCACCTGCTGGCCGTTCTTGCCCTCGCCCAGGTTGTAGTCGCACAGCACCACGTCGTAGCGCAGTTTGTTGAGCAGGCCCATGGCCTCGCCGCCGCTGGACGCCTGGTCGATATTCCTGGCCCCCAGGCTGCGCAGGCTCTCGCGCAGCAACTGGCGGATGCCGACGAAATCGTCGACGATCAGGTAGTGCTTGCTGGCCCAGTCGATCTCTTCCAGCACCTTGGGCTTCGTGATCCCTGGTGCGGCGGCCGGCTTGACGTCAGGCCTGGCGTCAGCCGGCTTGGGGTCCGGCTTGGGAAGGTCGGCAGGCGTGTTCATGGCAGGGTCAGGATGAAGCAGCCGCCGCCGAGCGAGCCGCCGTTTTCGAGCCGCACCGCGCCGGAGCGCTCGCGGTGGCGGTGCATGCGCGCCACCTCGCCCGAAAAGTACAGGCCCAGGCCGGCGCTATTGGTCAGGAAGTTGACGCCGCTGTCGCCGCTGCCCGGCGTGCCGGCCGCCAGCAGCGCGGGCGGAAAGCCGGCGCCATTGTCCTCGACCCGGATCTCGAGGTCGCCATCGACTTCGCGCGCCGACAGGCGGATGCGGTCGCGCGTGTAGTGCAGCGCGTTGTTGACGGCGTGCGACACCACGCCCACGATCAGGTCTTCGTCGACGTGGGCGATCAGTTCGGGATCGACATCCAGCTCCAGGGTCACGCCGCGCGACTCGAGCAGCACGCGCTCGAGCGCCACCACCTGCTCGACCAATTGCCCCACTTCGAGCGGCTGGACGTCGAACGGGTAGCCCGGCTTGCCGACCTGCTTGTACAGCGCCAGCAGCTGCATCAGGTTGTCGTTCAGGCGGCGCGTCTGGTACAGCATCTGCGCCATCTGCGCATACGCCTTCTCGGTCTCGGGCGAGGCGCCGTCGAGCAGGCGTTCGAGCGTGCCGGACAGGACGCTGATCGAGTTCTTCATGTCGTGCGCAGTGGACGCCAGGAACAGGAACAGCTCGGGCGAGTGGTGTGAATCTTCCATCCGGACAGGCCCTTTCGGCCAAAAGTTGCTACCAGTAATTATACCCGCAGGCATTCGACAGTTTGGCCTTGCACGCCTATTCCGCGCGCACGTTTGCGGCGGCGCAACGCTCAAGGGCCGATATCCGCGGCGTTTGGCGCAGCGTCTGGGCTATAGCGACTGTTGCGCCGCGCGCGCAGCACGAAACGCGCCGGATCGAGCGCATCGACCAGGGCCATCTCGAGCGGCAGCGGTTCGCCTTCGAGCTGGGCCGCCAGCAGCTCGGCCGCCAGCGGCGCCCAGATCAGGCCGCGCGAGGCATAGCCCAGCAAGCCGTAAAGGCCCGGATGGCGCGGCACGTCGCGCAGGCGCTCGGTGGCGCCGGCGGCGGCGAAGTCCGGCAGGCGCCCGACCAGGGGCAGGCGGTCCGGCGCCACGCAGCGGAAACCCACCCTGCCCGCCAGCGGCGCGCCCTCGGCGGCGTGGGGATCGGACACCAGGCCGCGCAGGCGCGCCACGTTCTCTTCCTGGCTGGCGGCGCGCAATTGCGGATCGGCGTCCAGGTCATAGGTCGCGCCGGCGCAGGTGAGGCCATTGGCGGACGGCGTCAGGTAGGCTTCGCGGCACAGCACCAGCGGCAGTTGCGGGGCGTGCTCCGGCGCCAGGTGCGTCACCTGCCCGCGCAGCGCCTGCAGCGGCAGCTCACGGGTCTGCACCATCTTGCGCGCGCCGGCGCCGCTGGCCAGCACCACGGTCGGCGCCTGGCCGATGACACTGCCATCGCCGCAGCGCGCCTGCCATTCGTCGCCCTCCCGCTCGAGGCTCACCTCGCCGGCGCCGAAGCGCCGCGTCAAGCGATCGCCGCAGGACGCCAGCAGCGCCTCGCACACGCTGCCCGGCCTCGCCCAGCCGCCTTGCGGGAACAGCCAGCCGCCATCCGGCGCGGGCAGGCCCAGCAGCGCTTCGGCCTCCAATGGTTCGAGCCAGCGCGCGAAGTCGGGCGGCAGCTTGCCGTCGCCGGCGATCGCGCGCGAGACGGCCGCATGGCCGGCATCACGCGCCAGCTGCAGCACGCCGCACCCGTCGCCGTCGAAGGCGCGACCGACGCCGCCCAGTTGCTCCCACAGGCGCAGCGCATACAGGTACGCCGCGCGGGTCAGGCGGGTCGGGATATTGTCGTCGCGCGAAAGCAGCGGCATGAAGATGCCGGCCAGGTTGCCCGACGCTTCCATCGCCAGCTGCGGATGACGCTCGATCAGCGTGACCTGCCAGCCGCGCGCGCACAGGCGCGCGGCCGCGGCGCAGCCGGCCACGCCGGCGCCCAACACCAGCGCGCGCCGGTCAGGCTCGGGCGTCGACGGCAGGCGCGGCTTGCGGGTCGAGAAGGTTGCGGCGTCGCCATCGAAGACGAATCCCTGGGCGCTCAAGGCCGCGCGCTGTTCGCTATCGAGGCCCTGCGTTTCCAGCCGCGCGCCGAGGGCCGTCAGGCGCGCCAGCGGACGGACGAAGGCCGTGCCCTGCGCGCCGTGCAGGCGGATGAAATCGGGATGCGCGTTCAGCTCGGCCAGCGCGGTTTCGAGCGGCGCCGCCAGCAGGTCGAGCGTGACGCCATGATCGTCCTGGGGGATGCGGTGAAAGCCCGGCTGCAAGCTGTCGGTGAGCGCCACCACGTGCAGGTGCGCGGGCCGCTGCGCATCAAGGCGCCAGGCCGCGACCAGGGCGGCGAAGCGGCTGCCGTCGCCATGGTCGCTGTCGAAGACGGTGTAGCGCGCGCGGCCGCGCCAGTGGTCCTGCATCCGCATGATCAGCGCCGCCTGGTGCGGCAGTGGCATTCGCGGTCATGGTCGTCCACCATCCCGATGCCCTGCATATAGGCATAGACGATGGTCGAGCCGACGAACTTGAAGCCGCGCTTGGCGAGATCCTTCGAGATGCGGTCGGACAGCTCGGTGCGCGCCGGGCGGGCGTGGTCTAGCCAGTCGTTGACGATCGGCTTGCCGTCGACGAAGGCCCACAGGTAGTCGTCGAGCGTCAGTCCCTGCTCGCGCAGCGCGAGATAGGTCCTGGCGTTGGTGATCGCGGCGGCGACCTTCAGGCGGTTGCGCACGATGCCGGGGTTCAGCAACAGCGCGGCCTTCTTGTCGTCGTCGTAGGCGGCGATCTTTTCCGCATCCCAGCCGTCGAAGGCCGCGCGGTAGGTGTCGCGCTTGTTCAGGATGGTTTCCCACGACAGGCCGGCCTGCGCGCCTTCGAGGTTGAGCATCTCGAACAAGGTGTTCTCGTCGTGGCAGGGCACGCCCCACTCGTCGTCGTGGTAGGCGATGTAGCGCGGATTGGCCATATTCGCCCAGGAGCAGCGCTTGACCGTCATCGCGCCGCTCCCGGTTTCGATCCGCGCAGGCAGGCCAGGACGTCGTCGGTGCGGTTATCCGCCACCAGTTCGGCCGGCGTGCGTCCGTCCAGCGCCGGCTGGGGCGCCTTCATCCAGGCGTCGGCGGCATCGTCGTTCCCGAGCACCTTGCGCGCCTCGTGCATGACGGCGTAATAGGCCTGCGCCTTGCGCGAATGGCCGTCGAAGCGCGCCTGCAGCGCGGCGATGGAGTCGGGAGAGATGCGTTCAGAATCGGTCATGGCGTCGCGGTCATGGCGTCGGCTTGCTGGTGGAAACGGCATCATACCCCGCCTCGGCCGGACGATCGAGGAACACGGCGCCGGCGCTGTCCGCGCCGAGCGCATCGGCGGGGTTGCGCAACGGACAATCGGCGAGGGAAAGGCAGCCGCAGCCGATGCAGGTATCGAGTTCGTCGCGCAGTCGCTGCAGGCGCGCGATGCGCTCGTCGAGTTCCGCGCGCCAGCCGGCGCCGAGGACCCGCCATTCCTTTGCGCTGATCGTGCGCCCTTCCGGCAGCGCGGCCAGGTTTTCCCGGATCGTCTCGAGCGGGATCCCGGTGCGCTGCGCCACCTTGATGATGGCGATGTGGCGCAGCACTTCGCGCGCATAACGGCGCTGGTTGCCGTCGGTGCGCCAGCCCTTGATCAGGCCTTTCGATTCGTAGAAATGGATGGTGGAGACCGCCACGCCGCTGCGGCGCGCCACTTCGCCCACCGTCAGGGCTTTCTTGTCGGGATCGATCGTCGTCATTGCGCTTGACCTCAAGTTAAGTTGAGATTCTATACTTTTTTCTCGCTCCCATCACAACCGAGTGTCATGCACGCGATTTACTTTAAATGGAAAGTGGCTTCCGGTCGTGAGCGAGACTTCGAGCACGCCTGGCTGGAACTCACCGAACGCATACGCGATGAGCGCGGCGGCCTGGGGTCGCGTTTGCATCGGTGCGCTGACGGCCATTATTTTGCGTATGCCCAATGGCCGTCCGAACTCGTATGGGGTACGCAAGCCGAGCCTGATGCACGGATGGTCGAGTTGCGAAACCAGATGCGTGAATTCGCTGAACTTGTAGATGGCCCACTTCGGGGTGACGTCGTTGCCGACCTCCTGATATCGGTAGCTCCCGACTAAGGAAACACGCGGACGATCGCTTTCACAGGCGCCAGTGAACAGTTTGGGTCGGCTGCGGACGGTCGACTGCCATTGCCCGAAAGCCCTGCAGGCTCCGTTTTGCTTGTAGCCGAAGCATGCGGCCGTATAACTCGATTCCGCGACACCATTGAAATAGTTTAGAAAATCACCAGTTTGGTGCTGTACGGCCACAGGCATTCGCATGGCAAGAGGTGACCATGCGATCGAAAATGTACGCAATCAAGGCGCAGACCTGGCTAAACATCCGGCCCATGATGTTCGTCTGTTTGCCCCGCGTGAGCGGCGAGCCGGTCTATACGCTACAGCACGCAAACGAAAGTGATCTTCTAAGTGGATAACGAAAACAATGAGCCTTCCTCGAGTGCGAGTCTTGAGCCACAGGGTTGGAAAGACCGATATCGCTGGCTCGGCGTAGTGATAATGGCTGCGTTTGCAGGCTTCGCGCCGGTACCACCACCACCGAAACCACCACAAGAACTATCTGAATATGCGCAGATTGCCGAGGATCCGGATGGGCTGAAGTTGGATCCTGACCTCTATTTTTTGCAAAAGGAGCTTGATAAGGAAGAATCAAGCATAGATGCGTAACGATTGCGCATCAGGGAGTGGACGCCGCCGCCAGTCTTGCAGCCCGCATCTCGGGCGCGCCAATCCCGCTACCAGGACTGGCGCCTTTTTACGGCTCAATGCCCGCGCAACTCCGCATCGATCTTCGAATGCGCCGCCGTATCGCGCATGAACCAGCACACGATCAAGGTGCAGGCGATCACGCCGGTGACATACCAGTAGAACCCCGATTCCAGGTTCACCGACTTGAACCACAACCCGACGTACTCGGCCGTGCCACCAAAGATCGACACCGCGAACGCATACGGCACGCCGACGCCGGTGGCGCGGATCGAGGCCGGGAACATCTCGGCCTTCACCAGCGCGTTGATCGAGGTGTAGCCCGAAACGATGATCCACGCGCAGGCGATCAGTCCAAACGCTTCCCACGGCCCGCTGGCGTGGCGGATGGCCGTCAGCAGGGGCACGGTGAAGATCGTGCCGAGCAGCGCGAAGCCCACCAGCAGCGGACGGCGGCCGATGCGGTCCGACAGCGCGCCGTACAGCGGCTGCAGGCACATGGCGAACAGCAGCGAGGCCGCCGAGACGGCGGTCGTTTGCGCGTCGGTCAGGCCCACCGACAGGCGCAGGAACTTCTGCATGTAGACGGTGTAGACGTAGAACGCCAGGGTGCCGCCCATGGTCAGGCCGACCACCAGCAGCACTTCCTTCGGATGCTGCGCCAGCTGCTTCAGGCCGCCCATCGGCTTGGCCTTCTTGCGCGCCTTCTCGAACGAATCGGTCTCCGGCATATCGTGACGCATCATCAGGGCGATCAGGGCCAGCAAGGCGCCGCACACGAAGGGGATGCGCCAGCCCCAGTCACGCAGCTGGGCGTCGGTGAGCAGGAAATGCTGCAGCACCAGCAGCAGCACCAGGGCCAGCAGCTGGCCGCCGATCAGGGTCACGTACTGGAAGCTGGCGTAAAAGCCGCGCCGCTTCGAGTCCGCCATCTCCGACAGGTAAGTCGCGCTGGCGCCGTATTCGCCGCCCAGGCTCAGGCCTTGCAGCAGGCGCGCCAGCAGCAGGATGCAGGGCGACAGGATGCCGGCGGTGGCATAGGTCGGCGCGCAGGCGATCAAGAGCGAGCCGGCGCACATCAGCAGCACCGACGCCATCAGGGCCACCTTGCGGCCGTGACGGTCGCCCAGGTGGCCGAACAGGATGCCGCCGATCGGGCGCACGAAGAAGCCCAGGGCGAAGATACCGGCGGTCGACATCATCTGGGCAGTGGGGTCCTGGGCCGGGAAGAAGGAATTGGCGAAGTACAGGGCGAACGCCGCGTAGCAGTAAAAGTCGAACCACTCGACCAGGTTGCCGGCCGAGCCGACGAAGATGGCGCGCAGGCGCGCGCCGGAAATAGGTTCGGCGGCCACCGGCTTGGCGCCGGCGACCGGATTGCTGATGGTTGTTGTCATTGGGTGTCTCCTCGATCAGAGATCTCATTGTCGGCACCGGTAGAAGCCGGCACATCCGCAATATTGGCGCGCGCTCCTCCGTAAAAATACGGAGAAGCCGGCGCGACGTTCATACAGCTGCTATCGTTGGCGCTTTTGGCCAGGGACTCTTCGATGTCATCCTTGTTCAAGCGACATCTCTGGCGCAAGCTGCTCGCCGTGGCGGGCGCGCTGGCCCTGATCTTCGCCGCCGGCTGGTTCGCCGAGCAGCGCGAGCTGCAGGCCAAGATGGAGGCGCTGCGCCAGGCGACGGCGGCGCACGTGCTGGGCCTGCGCGGCCTGGTGGAAAAGCACGACTTTTTGCCGCATGCGGCGGCGCGCCATCCCGACGTGCACCACCTGCTGCAGGCGCCCCACGACGCGGCCCTGCAGGCGCGCGTGAACGCCTATTTCGCCGACCTGCAGACGACGACCGGCGCCACTGCGCTGTTCCTGATCGATCGCGCCGGCCTGACCATCGCCTCCAGCAACTGGAACCTGCCATCGAGCTTCGTCGGCGAATCCTACCGCCAGCGTCCTTATTTCGAAGATGCGGTGGAGGGCCACCGCGGGCTGTTCTTCGGCCTGGGCCTGACCACCGGCCAGGCCGGCCTGTTCATCGCGGAGCCCGTCCGCAGCGGCAGCGACGTGATCGGCGTCATGGTCGTCAAGATCAGCCTCGACCAGCTGGAGCAGACGTGGCGCCATGGCGCCAATCCGGTGGTCCTCAGGGACAGCCGCGGCGTGGTGTTCCTGAGCGGCGTGCCCGAGTGGCTGTTCAAGAGCGTCGGGCCGGTATCCGCGCTCGATGCGGCCTGGATCGCGGACCACGGCCAGTACGGCGCGCGGCGCCGCTTCGACGTCCTGCCCTGGACGGTCCGGGTGCGCGACGACGTGCCGGGATTCGTCCTCAGGACCAGCACCGGCGGAAAGGCGCGCGACTATCTTGCGCTGGATACGCCCTTGCCCGGCCTGGGCTGGACCCTGACGGTCCTTGAAGACATGCGCGAGGTGCGCGAGGCGCGGCGCCTGGCGCTCGCGCTGGGCACGCTGGCGATGGCCCTGCTGCTGCTCGCCGTACTGTACTGGCGCCTGCGCGAGCGGCGCTATGCCGAGCAGCAGTCGGCCCGGGTCGAGCTCGAGCACCGGGTCGAGGAGCGCACCCGCGACCTCCAGCAGGAATACGCTTTCCGCAAGGCGATGGAGGATTCCCTGCTGGTCGGCATGCGCGCGCGCGACCCGGAGGGCAAGATCATCTACGTCAACCCCGCCTTCTGCGCCATGGTCGGCTACAGTCCGGGCGAATTGCTCGGTTGCCGGCCGCCGTATCCGTACTGGCATCCGGACGACCTCGAAAAACACGAGCGGGACAGCGACGACGCCCTGCTCGGACGCGCCGCGCCGCACGGCTTCGAATCGCGCATCCGCCACAAGGACGGGCACGACGTGCTCACCATGGTATACACGGCGCCCCTGATCGACGCCGACGGCGTGCACCGCGGGTGGATGAGTTCGATCGTGGACATCACCGCGCAAAAGCAGGCCGAGGCGCGCCAGCGCGACCAGGAACTGCGCCTGCAGCGCAGCGCGCGCCTGGCCAGCGCCGGCGAGATGGCCTCGACCCTGGCCCACGAGCTCAATCAGCCCCTGATGGCGCTGTCCAACTTCGCAATCGCTTCGCGCGCCCTCGCCGCCAGGGGTGACGCCGCCATGCTGACCGGCGCGCTCGACGACATCGTCGAGCAATCGCGGCGCGCGAGCGAGATCGTCAAGCGCGTGCGCGCCATGATCAACCCGCAGCGCGCCGACTACGCCACCCTCGTCATCGGCGCCGTGATCGACCACGTCGAAGCGCTGCTCAGGCCCGAGCTGAGCGGCCAGGGCGTGCTGCTGCGGGTGATGCTGGAAGACCCCGCGGTGAAAATCCGCGGCGACCAGGTCCTGCTCGAGCAGGTGCTGGTCAACCTGATCCACAATGCGGCCCAGGCCATGCACGAGCAGCCGCGCCATCGCCGCCGCATCGTGCTGGCCACCTGCCGTGTCGCGCAAGGTGTACGCATTGCCGTCAGCGACCAGGGGCCGGGCATCCCGCCGGAGCAGCTGGAACAAATCTTCGCCCCCTTTTTCACCACCAAGCCCGACGGCCTTGGCCTGGGCCTGAACATCTGCCGCACCATCGTCGAAGCCCATGGCGGCTCGATGATGGTCGCGAATGACGCGGATGGCGGCGCCACGTTCTCATTCATTCTTCCCATAGTCCAATGAAAGATTCACCACTGACCCCGCCACTGACCCTGTATGTCGTCGACGACGACGAAGCCCTGCGCCGCTCGATGCTGCTCCTGCTGTTTTCGCAGGGGCTGGCGGTGCAGGCTTTCGAGTCCGGCGAAGCCTTCCTCGAGGCCGTCGACCCGAGCCAGCCGGGCTGCGTGATCCTCGACCTGCGCATGGGCGGCATGAGCGGCCTGGCCGTGTTCGAGCGCCTGCGCGCCGAGCACAGTCCGCTCGTGACGGTGTTCCTGTCCGGGCACGGCGACATCCCCATGGCGCTCGAGGCGGTGCGCAGCGGCGCCTGGGACTGGGTGGCCAAGCCGGACACCCAGCAATTGCTGGACAAGCTGCCCCACGCCATCACGGAGGCCCGCGCGCGCGGCCACGCGAGCCGGCTGTGGGAAGAATTGACGCCGCGCGAGCGCGAAGTCGCGCGCCTGGTCGGCCTGGGCCAGCCCAACAAGGAGATCGCGCGGGTGCTGGTGCCGCCCTGCGGCCCGCGCTCGGTCGAGACCCACCGCGCCAACATCTTCCACAAGCTGGGGTGCGCCAACGACAACGAGCTCGGAAGGTGGCTGGCGGCCTATCCCTGGCTGCGATAGGCGCTTATTTTCCCGGCCACTGGCCCTCGATCACCCGCGCCAGCGCCTCGACGCCCTGCCGGATCGCCTCCGGCTGCACCGCCGAAAAGCCGAGCAGCAGGCCGGGCGCCACCGCGCAGGCGGGCGTGGCGGCGGCGTTCGCGTAATACCCGAGCGGGCGCAGCTCGATGCCGGCTTCCAGCGCCGCCTGCGCGACGCGCGCTTCATCCGGGATGCGCCCCTTGCGATCCGGCCTGAAATGGGTGCACAGGTCGAGTCCCACGTCGGCCGGCCCGTACGTCAGGCGCTCGCCGAGCCGGTGTTCCAGCGCCGCCATCAGGACCGCGCGCCGTTCGGCATACGCCTCGCGCGTGCGCCGGATATGGCGCATGAAGTGTCCTTCGGCGATGAAGTCGGCCAGCACCGCCTGCGGCAGCATGGCGTGGTGCATGTCGACCACCGCCTTGGCGCGCGCCAGCGGCTCGGCCAGCGCCGGCGGCGCCACCACATAGCCCAGGCGCAGCGCCGGAAACAGCACCTTCGACAGGGTGCCGACGTAGACCACGCAGCCGGCGCGGTCAAGGCTCTGCATCGAGGCCAGCGGCGCTCCGGTGTAGCGGTATTCGCTGTCGTAGTCGTCCTCGATCACCCAGGCGCGCCTGGCCGCGGCCCAGCGCAGCAGCTCCAGCCTGCGCGCCAGGCTCATGGTCGCGCCCAGCGGCAGCTGGTGCGACGGCGTCGCGAACACCATGCGCGCATCGGGATAGTGGCGCGCGCCGTAGGCCACGTCCATGCCCTCGTCCGTCACCGGAACGGTGCGGATGCGCGCGCCGGCCACCAGCATCGGCGCGCAGGCGCCCTGGTAGCCGGGCGACTCGACCCAGACTTCGTCGCCCGGCGCCAGCAGCAATTGCGTGAGCAGGTACAGCGCCTGTTGCGAACCCGAGGTGATGACGATCTGCTCCGGCGTGCAGACCACGCCGCGCGAGGCGCGCAGGTAGGCGCACAGCAGTTCGCGCAGCGGGGCGTAGCCGTTGGCGGGGCCATAGCCAAGGTAGGGACCATGATCGGGGCCGCGCTGCGCATGGCGCAGGTGGCGCGCTTCGAGCTTGCGCCACAGGTCGAAGGGGAACAGGTCCAGGCCCGGCATGCTGGGGCGGAAGGCGCGCACCGGACCCTCGTAGAGACGGCGCGTTCCCATGGCTTCCGCCAGCGCCGCGCCGCGCTCCGGCAGCGCGCGCAGCAGCCCCGGCGCCGCTGGCGCCTGGCGTGCCAGCGGCAAGGCTGCGTCGACGAAGGTGCCCTGCCCCACGCCGCCGCGCAGATAACCTTCGCTGGTGAGCTGGTCGTAGGCCGCCAGCACGGTCTGGCGCGACACGCCGAGCTGCCGGCACAGGTCGCGCGTGGCCGGCAGGCGCGCGCCGGGCGCCAACGCGCCGTGCAGGATCGCGTCCTTCAGACGGGCGTACAACTGGCGAAACAGCGGCACGTCGCTGCTGCGATCGAGCGACGCGCTGGCGATCAGGTCATGGACATGCATGGCGGACGGCGAAGAATTGGTATGCCCATCTTCCATGGAATTGGCTATTTCAGCAAGCCAAAGCAGGGCCTACGATAGGTCCTGGACACGAGCGCTCTGTCGCCAATTACCTCACCACCGAAATCGTCATCCTGGAGAACCCCTAGATGTACTGCCCTGCCCGCTTCATGCAATCCGAATCCGCCCCGATGCACGCCCTGGTCGCCGACCATCCGCTGGGCATGCTGGTCACGCAGCAGGGCGGCATGCCGGACGCCGATCACCTGCCGTTCGAACTGCTGGTCGAGGAAGGCGTGCTGCGCGCCCACGTGGCGCGCGGCAATCCGGTGTGGCGGCGCGCCGGGCAGCGGGTGCTGGTGGTGTTTCGCGGGCCGTCCGGCTATGCGACGCCGGACCGCATCGAAAAAGCCGAGACCGGCGGCCGGGTGGTGCCGACCTGGACCTACAACGTCGTGCACGTGCACGGTACGCTGCGCGCGATCGATGACCGCGACTGGCTGCGCGCGCTGGTCGAGCGCCAGACCGACCGCCAGGAAGCGGCGCTGCCGGATCCGTGGTCGGTCGACGATGCGCCGCCCGACTATACGGCCAGGCTGCTGGCCGCCATCGTGGGCATCGAGATCGTCATCGACCGCATCGAGGGCAAGTGGAAAAGCGAGCCGCCGCCGCGGGTGGCAACGGCCCAGCTCGCTTGAGAACTGCTTAGTGGCTGGAACCGGTATGGCCCGCGCCCGAGCTGCCGGTGCTGCTCGACTTGCCTTGCGCCAGTTGCTCTGCATGCTTCAGGTGCTCCTGGACGACCGGGATCATCTTGTCGACCTGGCCCTTGACTTCCGGATCCTTGGCGCCCTTCGAAGCCGCCTGCAGCTTGGTCAGCGTTTCCTTGTGGGCGCCGACGCCGCCCTGCTTGACGTAGGCCTTGTCGAAGGCGTCGCCGCTCATTTTCTCGAGCTTGGCCGACATGGCCTTGTGCTTGGCGTCGAGCTCGGTCGGCAGGGTCACGCCCTTCGACTGGGCCAGGGTCTGCACCTCGGTCAGCGCCTTGCCGTGGTCGTCGACCATTTTCTGCGCGAAGGCCTTCACCTCGGCGTTCTGGCTCTTGCTTTGCGCCAGCTTGCCCATTTCGACTTCGGCCATGTTCGACATGCCCATGTCCATGATCGCCTTGCGGTCGGCGCTGGTCAGCTTGGCGTCGCTGCTGGCGGTGGCGGCAGTGCTGCTGGCGCCCGATTGCTGGCTGGTCTGTGCCTGCGCGCCGACCGCACCGAACATGGCCGCCGCGACCGACACGGCCATCAGGCGCTTGAGGATCTGATTCTTTTGCATGTTGCTCTCCTGTCTGAAATAGAAGGGGCTATGCACCGGCACGATGCCGGCGCCCTGGCCTGATTGTTGTAGTCGGATCGCCCGCCTCATCAATGCAAAATCCATTGATTGTCAACGAAACAATCTCGAGTCTGCCGAGTGTATCGCCGCGTGTTCAAGACCAGCGCGCGTTAGCCGACAAGCAATTTCAGAACAAAAAAGCCAGCCCGGACAGGCTGGCTTTCGAGGAAAGCAGCTGCGATCAGCGGAAGCTGAGCGTCGCCGTCAGGTCGCCCGGCGGCCGCGCGCCGCGCGCTTCGAAGGCGGCGTTGCGGGAAGCCAGGCCCTCGAGCAGCGGCAGGCCGTGCAGGCGCGTGATGAAGCGCAGGATCGAGGTCGTGTCGTAGAAATTGTGGTCGACCGCGCCGCGCTTGGCGTGCGGCGACACCACGATCGCCGGGATGCGCGAGCCCGGACCCCAGCGGTCGCCCTGCGGCGGCGCCACGTGGTCCCACCAGCCGCCGTTCTCGTCGAAAGTGATCACCACCACCATGTCCTTCCACTGCGGCGACTTCTTCAGGTGCTCGATGATGTTGGCCACGTGGGCGTCACCCGACTCGATGTCGGAGTAACCTGCATGCAGGTTCAGGTTGCCCTGCGGCTTGTAGAAGGCCACCGCCGGCAGCTTGCCGGCGACGATGTCGGCGATGAACTTGTTGGAGATCGGGCTGTCGCCCAGGCCGCCGTCGCGCAGGTGTTCCGCGCGTTCTTTCGTGCCCGGCGCGAACTGCTTGAAGTAATTGAACGGCTGGTGGTGGTACTGGAAGTTCGGGCGCTCGCCGGCGCCGCGGCCGTCGAGCGCCGCCTGCATGCCGCCGCCGTACCAGGCCCAGCTCACGCCCTTCCTCGACAGCAGGTGGCCGATCGTGTCATAGGTCTGCGGCGGCAGGGTCGACGCGTCAAGCGGGTCGGCGTGCAGCGGGTCGCCGTCGAAGGCCGGCCGCACCCAGCTCGGCTGGTACGGCGGCGCCATCGTGTTGACGGCGTAGCCATCGGGCGTCATCGCGCCGTTGCGCACGAACTTCGGCTTGCCGTCCAGCGCCGAGGCCGGCGAATCGGGGGCCAGCGCCAGGCGCACGCCCTGCGGGCCGTCTTCCAGCACCGCGATCTTGTTCTTCGCCGCCGTCTCGGCCGCATTGAAGTATTCCGGCACGCGGCCGCTGATCAGGAACTGGTGGTTCAGGTAGGAGCCGCCGAAAGCCGCCATGAAGAAGTTGTCGCACAGGGTGAACTCGCGCGCGATCTGGTACAGGCCCAGGTTCTTCGACGTCTCGCCGTAATACCCCATCACCATGCCGCCGGCGTCGGACCAGGCCGCAAAGCCGTCGTTACGGCCGCCATTGATCTGCATCTGGTTATGGTAGAACTGGTGCACCAGGTCGCGCGTGATGACGCCTTCCGGCAGCGGCTTGCCTTCCGCGTCCGTCAGCTTGTACGGCGCGTTCGGCAGGTTGGCCGACTGGGCTTCGGTGGTGATGTAGTCCTTGCCGCCGATGTTCTGGCGGCCCGGCACCACGCCGCCCCAGGCCTTGGGCAGGGTCGGCAGGATCGAGCCGTCGCGGTCGCGTTGCTGGACGCTGGCCGCCGGCACGCTCGCCAGCGGCACGGCCAGGCCGGGGAAGTCGGCGAACAGGTTGTTGAAGCTGCGGTTTTCCAGGTAGATCACGACCACGTTCTTGACGTGGGCGCGCAGCTTGGCGTCGAGCGAACCCTTGGCAACAGGCTTCGCAGGGGCTGCGACCGCATTCGTCACACCGGGCAAGGTGGCGGCGCCGACCGCGGCGGCGGCCTGGAAGATGCGCCTGCGCGCGGGATTGTCTGGCTGGATGGACGCTTCGGGTCCCTGGTCTCGATCGTGCACGAATTGCTCCTATTGCTGTCGGCGTGGCAGCCGCAAAGGAAGTATTATCCGCGCAATTTACAATTAGAAACAATCAGAAACAAATAAAGTGTGATTCGTCAAAGAGCCGTCACATTTTATAGGCACAATGCAAGTGCTCCTAGGGAAGGGCACTCGGCGGTGCAAACCGCCCTACCGGCGCCGGCGGTCGGGAAACATACCGGCACCAATTTCTTGAATGCAGGCCCACATGTGTGGGCCTGCATTTTTTCTTGCTTCCTGCTTCAGCCGTATAACGGAACCAGGATGTCGTACGCATTGTCTGGACGCGCATCGTCGTCGACCGTCGGCGTATAGCGGCGGTCGTAGCGCTCCAGGCGGATGCCGTCCTCGTCTTCTTCCATGCCCAGCTGTTCCATGGTCGCGATGCCGGTGACGGTGCTGGCCTGGGCGTGCACCATGGGCCCGCGATGGGTCATCAGGGCGTAGCGGCGTTCCGGGATGCGGATGCCGATCATGCCGGGAGGGAGGTTGTTCAGGTCTGCGACTTCGACGGCGATGCACTCGAGTTTCACGCCGCCATATTGCGGCATGCGGACGCCATAGTGCAGGCCATCGGTCTTGCCCAGTTCCCCCTCGCGGGCGAGGAAGGATTTCCAGATTGCTGGCAACTCCGTTTCCAGAACCGAGGCGGGCCCTGCGACAGGCAGCCCGGCGAGCTTCATTTCAGGTAGTGTAACGGTTGAGATGTGCATGATAGTGGCTTGCTGATGGACGAAAAGATTATAGCCTTATCTCTTCGACAAGATTAGCATCCACGCAATCGTGCGGATCGATTTCTCGTGTCAAAAGGAGAACAATGTTGCCTACCTCACTCAAAGCCCTGCTGAAAGAGCTCGAAACCCTCGGCGTCAATCATGACGCGGCCCCCGCCAACCGTGCGCGCCGCCTGCTCAACATCACCCACGACACCGGCGAATTCCTGGCCGTGCTGGTGCGCGCCATGGGCGCCCGCCGCGTCCTCGAGATCGGCACCTCGAACGGTTATTCCACCTTGTGGCTGGCCGACGCCGCGCAAGGCATCAACGGCAGCGTCACGACGGTCGAGCTGTCGGCCGACAAGGTCGCTATGGCGCGCGAGAATTTTGCGCGCGCGTGTTTACAGGATCGCATCGTGCAGGTCGAAGGCCAGGCCGCCGACTTCCTGGCCAGCAGCGCCGACGAATCGTTCGACTTGATTTTCCTGGATTCCGAACGCAGCGCCTACCTCGGCTGGCTGCCGCAGATCGAACGCATCCTGCGTCCGGGCGGGCTGATAGTGGTCGACAACGCCACGTCGCACGCCCAGGAACTGGCGCCGTTCATGCAGGCGCTGCGCTGCGCGTCCGGCTGGAGCACCAGCCTGGTCCCGGTCGGCAAGGGCGAGTTCCTGGCGACGAAGCATTGATTCCGCTTGGTTCCGACCCTCGTGCAGTTCAGGCACGGTTTTGTGCAGTCCATCGCACGGGGCGCGCCAGGTAAAGACGCGCTCCCTAGAATGGCCTCATCAACTTACCGGAGACCACCATGAAACGCGCAGCCATCGCCGCCCTTCTCACCCTTGCTTCCCTGTCGGCCCAGGCCGCCGAGCAGGTGCGCAACGTCACGCCGTTCAAGACCATCGATGCGCGTGGCCCGGTCAGCCTGGTGGTCGAGGTGGGCAAGGCCCATTCGGTACGGGTCGAAGGCAACCAGAAATTCATCGAGCGCGTCACGACCGAAGTCGTGAACGGCGAGCTGCGCCTGGGCTTCGAGGACAAGAACACGAACAACATCAATATCAAGGACGGCGAGCGGGTCGTCGTCACCATGCCCGAGCTCGCCAGCTTCCGCGGCGAAGGCGCCGGCCTGATGGTCCTGAATAACGTTCGTGGCGAACACTTCGACGTCAACTACCGCGGCGCCGGCAGCCTGCAGATGAACGGCCGCGTAGGCCACCTGCGCCTGAACGCCGAGGGCGTGGGCGAAGTGGTGGCCAAGGACCTGGTGGCCCAGGATGCCGACGTGACGTTCCGCGGCATCGGCGAAGTGTCGGTGCATGCCAAGAACCGGCTCAACGCCAGCGTGCAGGGCCTGGGCAACCTCACTTACTACGGCAAACCGCAATCGGTCAGCCGTTCGGTGTCGGGCATCGGCAACGTGACCGCCGCGAAATAACGCCGCACAATCAGTCCAGTAGGGTTGGCAGCTACGCTGCCGACGCGGCTAGTCGTTGACCAATTCAAGTAACACCTGCGCGTGGCATGGCCCGTCGAGCCGGCACCAGCAAGCCAGGTTGTGTCCGCGCAGGATGCTCTGCGCCTCTTGCGCCAGCTGGCGGCCGTCAGGATCGTCGCTCAGCCAGCGGCGGTAGGCCGCCACCGCCTGTTCCACCGTGGGCATCGCCACGTAGCGCCCGACCGGCGTGCCCGGCGCCACATCGGGCAGCACCGAAAATGGATTGCCCCAGCGGCCCGGACGCGCCACCGAAATCGTGTTCGGCGGCATGCGCCAGCCTTTCTTGCGACTGAGTTGCACGCGGTATGGCGTCATTGGCTTTCCTCATGATTGGCTCGAAGCCATCATACCGGGGCCAGGCGCTCCTGCATCGACTGCACGCCAGCGCTGCCGCAAGTGGACGCGAGGAACTCCATCAAGCGCTGCAGGGTCTCCAGGCGCGCCGCATAGATGATGTAGCGGCCCTGCTGGCGCGGCGACACCAGGCCCGCATGGGTCAGCTCCTTCAAATGGAAAGACAATGACGAGGCCGGCATTTCGAGGGCGGCGGCGATATTGCTGGCGGACTGGCCCTGGGGACCGGCCTGCACCAGCAGGCGGAAGGCGGCGAAGCGCGATTCCTGGGCGAGCGCGGCAAGCGCCGCGATGGCGAGATTGGTTTGCATGCGAACAGTACTCTTTCGATTCAAGGGCCAGCGCATCGATGCTGTAGCCACGGTTCGAATACTGTCGAAAGACTTTGACAAGGTGATGACAATCGGTGGCGAGAAGCGCGCGCCTGGGCCTTCACAGGCCCCGGCGCGCGCCGTCCGTCAGGCGCGCTTGCGCAATGCCTCCTGCACCGGCTCGGCAACCGGCAGCACCGACGGATTCTTCTGCCTGGCGGCATCGTCCATCAGTTCATACCACATCGCGTTCAGCACGCCGAACGCCGCTGCCAGCGGCAGTCCCAACAACCAGGCGAAATACCACATGATCGGTTTCCTTTCTTTCTTCGATTAGTAGGCGTGGCCCTTGCCATCGCGGATCTCGGTCGGATTCACCTTGCCCCACAGGACCTTGTAGACCCAGCTGGTGTAGGCGATGATCAGCGGCAGGAAGATGCAGGTAGAGACCAGCATGATGAACAGGGTCAGGTGGCTCGACGACGAATCCCACACCGTCAGGCTGGCCTGCGGCTGGATCGACGACGGCAGGATGAAGGGGAACATCGAGGCGCCCACGCTCAGCACGATGCCGGCGATCGACAGGCTCGAGGTCAGCATCGCCACGCCTTCCTTGCGCTTGAGCAGCGCCAGGTAGGTCAGCAGCGCGCCGACGATGCCGGCGCCTGGGGCCAGCTGGGTCCACGGATGGGCCGCATAGTTGGCGAACCAGGCGCCGGCGACATCCGCCTGCACGGTCTTGAACAGCGGGTTCGATGGACCGGTCGTCACCAGCTCGCCCGTGACGCGGTAGCCGTCGACCACGTTCCACAGCAGCACGCCGGCCATGGCGTACAGCACCACGGTGGCGAGCGCCGCGCGGATGCCCCAGGCGCGCGAGCGGCTGGCCACCAGGCCATCGGTCTTGAGCACCAGCCAGGCCGCGCCATGCATCACCAGCATCGCCACCGACACCAGGCCGCACAGCAGCGCGAACGGGTTGAGCAGGCCGAAGAAGCCGCCTTCATAGAAAATCTGCATGTCGGGTTCGATACGGAACGGCACGCCCTGCAGCACATTGCCCATGGCGACGCCGAAGATCAGCGCCGGCACGAAGCCGCCGACGAACAGGGCCCAGTCCCAGGCCGCGCGCCATTGGGTGCTGTCTCGCTTGCTGCGGTACTTGAAGCCGACCGGACGCAGGATCAGCGCCAGCAGCACGGCCGCCATGGCGAGATAGAAGCCCGAGAACGAGACCGCGTACAGCTGCGGCCAGGCGGCGAAGATGGCGCCGCCGCCCAGCACCAGCCAGACCTGGTTGCCTTCCCACACGGGGCCGACGGTGTTGATGACGACGCGCCGTTCGAGGTCGGTCCTGGCCACGAAAGGCAGCAGGGCGCCGGTGCCGAGGTCGAAGCCGTCGGTCACGGCGAAGGCGAGCAGCAGGACGCCCAGCAGCACCCACCAGATGACACGCAGGGTGTCGTAGTCCAGAAGCATGTGAAGAATCATGTTTTTACTCCGCAGTGATCATTGGCGCAGTGCGCATCGCCGGCGTGGCGCCGACCAGGGGGCTGTGGCTGCCCGGGGCGTGTTCGGTCTCGAGCTCGGGGCCTTTCCTGATCGCCTTGAGCATCAGCTTCATCTCGACCACGATCAGGATCGAATACAGCACCACGAAGCCGAGCAAGGTGGCCAGCACGGTCTGGATGCCGATGTTCGACACCGCGACCGCGGTCGGCAGCACGCCTTCGACGGCCCACGGCTGGCGGCCCAGTTCGGCCACGATCCAGCCGGCTTCGGCGGCGATCCACGGCAGCGGGATCGACCACACGGCCACCTTCAGCAGCCATGGATACGCGTCCAGGCGGCGCCGCGCCGATAGCCAGAAGAACACGGCAGTGAGCACGATGAAATAGATGCCGAGACCGACCATCACGCGGAACGACCAGAACAGCGGCGCCACTTGCGGCACGGTGTCGTTGGCGGCCTGCCTGATCTGCGCCTCGGTGGCCTGGCGCGGATCGTCGACGTAGCGCTTGAGCAGCAGCGCATAGCCCAGCACCTTGCTGTTCTCTTCGAACTTCGCCTGCAGCTCGGCCGGCACCGGGCCCTTGCCGCCGAGCGCGCGGATCTGCTCCAGCGCGTCATAGGCCAGGATGCCCTGGCGCACGCGCACCTCGGCCAGCTTGACCAGGTCGTTGATGCCCGGGATCTCGCTGGAGATCGAACGGGTGCCGATCAGGCCCATGACCCAGGGGATGTGGATCGCGTAATGGGTCTCGCGCGCCGCCTGATCCGGGAAGCCCACCGCGGTGAAGGCGGCCGGCGCCGGCTGGGTGTCCCACATGGCTTCGATCGCGGCCAGCTTCATGTGCTGGTGCTCGGTGGCCAGGTAGCCGCTTTCGTCGCCCAGCACCACCACCGACAGCGAGGCGGCCAGGCCGAACGAGGCGGCCACCGTCATCGAGCGCTTGGCCAGCTCGGCATGACGGCCCTTGAGCAGGTACCAGCTCGATACGCCGAGCACGAACAGCGCGGCGACCACGTAGCCGGCCGACACCGTGTGCACGAACTTGGCCTGCGCCACCGGATTGGCCAGCACCGCGCCGAAATCCGTCACCTCCATGCGCATGGTCTGCGGATTGAGCGACGCGCCGACCGGGTTCTGCATCCAGCCGTTGGCGATCAGGATCCACAGCGCCGAGAAGTTGGTGCCGATGGCGGTCAGCCAGGTCACGACCAGGTGCTGCACCTTCGACAGGCGGTCCCACCCGAAGAAGAACAGGCCGACGAAGGTCGCTTCGAGGAAGAACGCCATCAGGCCTTCGATGGCCAGCGGCGCGCCGAACACGTCGCCGACGTAGTGGCTGTAATAGCTCCAGTTCATCCCGAACTGGAACTCCATCACCAGGCCGGTGGACACGCCGATGGCGAAGTTAATCCCGAACAGCACGCCCCAGAACTTGGTCATCTGGCGCCAGATCGGGCGGCCGGTCATCACGTACACGGTTTCCATGATGGCGATGACCATCGACAGCCCCAGTGTCAGGGGTACGAACAAAAAGTGGTACAGCGCCGTGAGGGCGAACTGTAGTCGGGAGAGCCCGACGACGTCGAGATCCATGGTGAATCCTTTCTTATTAGTGAATCAATGGTGTTTAGTCGTGGCGCAGCGCCAGCAGCGCTGCGTCGAATCCTCGTGTCCCGCGCCGGTGGTCGGCGACCAGGCGCCCTTCCCGCATCACCAGCAGCCGATCGGCAAGCGCGGCCTCGCGCCGCAGATGGGTGGCCAGCAGCACGGTGCGGCCGTGCGCATGACGCGCCAGGCGCGCCAGCACGTCGGCGGCGGTGGCGGCGTCGAGCGCCTCGGTCGGCTCGTCCAGCAGCCAGAAATCGGCCCGGCGCAGCAGCAGCCGCGCCAGCGCCAGGCGCCGCGACTGCCCGCCCGACAGGCCCAGGCCGCCCTCGCCCAGCGGCGTGTCCAGGCCGCGCGCCAGCATGCGCACGTCGACCTCGAGCCCGGCGGCGCGCAGCGCGTCCCACAATTGCTCGTCGCCCGCCTGCGGATCGGCCAGGCGCAGGTTGTCGCGCAGGCTGTCCTGGAACAGTTCGGTGCGCTGGGTCAGCCAGGTGGCGGGGAGCGCCCTCACCTGCCCGGCGCACGGCGCCAGTTCGCCGGCGACGAGGCCCAGCAAGGTCGACTTGCCGGCGCCGCTGGCGCCGACCACGGCAACCCGGTCGCCGCGCGCGATGCGCAGGCTGACCTCGTGCAGCGCTGCGCCCTCGCGGCCCGGATGCACGACGCTGGCGTCGCACAGCAGCAGCGCTTCGTCGTCGCCCGGCGCGCCGACGGCGATGGCGTCATCGGCTTCCTGTCGCAGCCGGGGACCGACGCGGCGCGCCGCCAGCCAGCTGCGGCCGGCCTCGATGGCGCCGCGGCGCATCGCGGCGAACGGTTCCAGCGCGGCCAGCGCGATCAGCAAGACCAGCGCCGCCGCCGGTGCGCTCAAGGCCTGGTGCTGCGCGAGCGCAGCCACTGCCAGCAAGGTCGCCGCCACGGTCAGGTGGCCGCCGACCGCATAGGTCCAGCCGGCGCCGGTCTCGAGCCGGTGCAGCGCAGCGTCGGCGCGCGCCAGCCTGTCGTCGACCTGCGCCAGGCGCGCGCACTGGGCCGGCAGGCGGCCGGCCATGGCCAGATCGGTCTGGCCGGCGACCAGGTCGATCGCCTGGGCCCGCAGCCGTTCCAGCGCGCGCGCCCGGCGCAGCGCCAGTGGACGGGCAAGACGCGCGACAAGGGCAGCCACACCCCAGCCGAAGGCCAGCAGCCAGGCGAACATCGCCAGCCCGAGGCGCCAGTCGAGGTTGGCCAGCACCACGCCGGCCAGCAGCGCCGCGCCGAGGGCGGCGATGGCCGGCACGACCAGGCGCAGATAGATCGATTCGAGCGCGTCGATGTCGCCGGTCAGCCGGAACAGCAGGCGCGCAGGACGGCGCAGCAAGGCGCGCGCCGCCTGCGGGCCGGCCCAGCCGCGAAACAGCCGTTCGCGCAGCGCGGCCAGCACGCCCAGGGTGGCGTCGTGGGTCACCATGCGCTCGGCGTAGCGGCCGAAGGTGCGGCCCAGCGCCAGCAGGCGGATCGCGGCGCTCGGCACGAAGACATTGAACATGACCATGCCGCCCGCCAGGCCGGCCAGCGCGGTGGCGGTGATGAACCAGCCCGAGGTGCCCAGCAGCGCCATCCCGGCCAGCACCACCAGGGTAGACAGGAAGGCGCCCAGCGCCAGGCGGCGCCCGCCCGTTTTCAGGAACAGGGCAAGGACCGGTTGCAGGTCGTGACGAGGTTTCATGCCGCGCTCCGTTTGGTGAAGGGTTCGCCGATGCGCACCACGCGCTTCATGCGCGCGGCCAGGGCCAGGTCGTGGGTGGCGACGATCAGGGTGCGGCCCTGGGCCAGCGTTACCAGCGCGTCGATCACGCCGGCGGCGGTGTCGCGGTCGAGGTGGGCGGTGGGTTCGTCGGCCAGCAGCAGGCCGGCATGCGGCGCGCACACCGCGCGCGCCAGCGCCAGGCGCACCAGCTCGCCGCCCGACAGGCCGAGACCGCCCTCGCCCAGGCTGTCGCCCGGTGTGGCATGACCCACGTGGCCCAGGCCGGCGCGGCGCACGGCGGCGCCGACGGCCTCGCTGTCGATGCCGTCGCGCTCGAGCGAGACATTGGCGCGCACCGAGCCCGAAAACACGTGCGGCTTCTGGCCGATCCAGGCCATGCGGGCGCGCAGGTCGGCCGCCGACTGCGCATCGAGTTGCACGCCGCCGATGCGCACCGCGCCGCCATTGGCGGGCGCAAGGCCGGCGATGACCGACAGCAGCGTGGTCTTGCCGCTGCCGCTGGGGCCGACCAGGGCCACGTGCTCGCCGGCGCGGACGTACAGGTCCTCGCCATCGAACAGCGGCGCTTCGCCGGGATGCTGGAATACCAGACCTTCAATATCGACCGACGGCGCGACCGACGGCGCGACCGATGCGCGGCCGGCGCGCAGCTTGCACTGCGGCGCCAGCGCACCTGGCAGCGCCAGGCCGGCGTGCTGCAGCTGCTCGAGTTCCTTCAGCGCCGCCTCGCCCGAGGCCTTGTCGTGCCACACGGCCGCCAGTTCGCGCAGCGGCTCGAAGAAGGCGGGCGCCAGCAGCAGGATGAACAGGCCTTCGGCCAGGGAGAGGCGCACGCCCCAGCTTCCGGGACCGATCTCGCCCAGCAAGTGAAAGCCGACATAGACGGCGACCAGCGCCACGCCCAGCGCCGAGAACAGTTCCAGCGCGGTGGAAGACAGGAAGGCGATGCGCAGCACGCGCATGGTGCTGGCGCGCACGCTTTCGGCGGTATCACGCACGCGCTGCGCGGTGGCGTCCACTGCTCGAAGCGCGCGCAGCGTCGACAGGCCGCGCAGGCGGTCGAGCAGGAAGCCACTCATGCCGCCGATGACTTGCAGCTGCGCTTCGCTGGCGGCCTTGGCGCGCCAGCCGATGACGGCCATGAAGACCGGGATCAGGGGCGCGGCCAGCACCAGGATCAGGGCGGCGGTCCACGAGAAATAGAGGACGACGAGCGCGATCGCGGGCGGCGCCAGCATCGTGCGCATGCGCGCCGGCTGGTAGCGCACCAGCCAGGGCAGCACGGCCTCGGCCTGCTCGGCCAGTGCGCTGGCGGCGCGGCCGCTGGCCAGGCGTTCGCGGTCGAGCGGCGAGCGCGACGCCAGGGCCTGCGCCGCCTTGCTGCGCAATGTGGCCAGGTGCCGGCGCGAAGCCGCGAACAGGCGGCGCGCGCCCCAGGCTTCGCTGCTGGCGCGCAGCACGCCCAGTGCCAGGAAGCCGCAGGCCGGCGCCAGCATGTCCGCCAGGCCGGCGCCATGGGCCAGCTGCTGCACGGCATGGGCCAGCAGGGCCGCCTGTGGAATCCACAGCAGCGCCGCCGCGCTCATCACGAAGGTGGCGCTGCGGGTGGATGGGACGAGCGTGGCCGGGCCACGGCCTTGACGGCGAAGCATGGTGGTTCTCCAGACGATTGAGGGGTGCGGCGGCTGGCCGCGCGGTGAAACCGGGTCAGGCGGCCAGTGGCGGCGCCCTGCTGCGGTGGTCGCTGAGGAAGGCCGAAGCAGGCCGCAGCGCCGGCCCGTGGGGGTGCAGGATGCGTCCGAGCGGGGCGTCCAGCAGCACCAGGCTGCCCGGAGGATGGGCAATGATGGCCAGGTCATCCTGCGACAGGCATGCCGGGCAATGCATGCCGGGGTGGACGGCCTCGTCGCCGGCGGCACCGGCGGTATCGAGGTCGAGCGCCACCAGCCTGGCGCCGACCGACAGGCAGACATCGATCCAGGTCTTGCCCTGATGGGTCGTCAGGTTCGATGCAAGGGACGGTGCAAGCATGCCCCACAGCATCGCCAGGGCGGCGAGCCAGAGGATGATGGAGCGGTTGCGTTGCGCGTTCATGGTGTTCAGTCCTGCGGTGAAGCAGATGCCTTGATCTACGTTATTTCTGACTTACGCCAAACTTTCTAAACATTCTGAATTTTCAGAAGTTAGTGAAATTATGCACTGAAACTTCAAGTTTGTCTGGAAAGGAGAGTGACTTTGTCGGGAATTACTCATGTGTTGACAGCCTCCTGCACCACGATGGTGAAGGCAGTCCGTGTGCGTGTCGTGGGACCGTGGGATAATCCACCTTTCAAAAGCATCGAAAAGTTCTCAACCATGACGCCACTCGTCCAAACATTCGTGAGTCACTTCGGTGAGATGGGCAGCCGCTGGGGCATCAACCGCACGGTGGGGCAGATCTATGCCCTGCTCTTCGTCACCGAAGAACAATTGCACGCCGACGACATCGGCGAGAAGCTCGGCATCTCGCGCTCCAACGTCAGCATCGGCCTCAAGGAATTGCAGTCCTGGGGCCTGGTGCGCCTGTCGCGCATTCCCGGCGACCGGCGCGAGTATTTCACCTCGCTCGGCGACGTCTGGGAAATCTTCCGCGTGGTCGCGGCCGAACGGCGCCGGCGTGAAGTGGCCCCGACCCTGTCGGTGCTGCGCGAATCGCTGATGGCCAACGCCAATACACCCGAAGACCAGTTCGCCCAGGAGCGCATGCGCGAGATGCACGAGCTGGTCGACCTGGCCAATAACTGGTTCGACGACCTGCAGCGCCTGTCGCCCGAGTCGATGTCGCAGCTCATGAAAATGGGTTCCAAGGTGCAGAAGCTGCTGTCGGCCAAGGACCGCCTGTTCGGCGCGGTGGCGGCCAAGGAAGCAAGGGACGAATAGCGCGGGAGAGGTACGGTCGATGTCGTATCGAACTGCAGCGTGCGCTCGGCACGGGGCCTGATGGTCTCTGCCGGTATCAGGCGGGCTGGCGCCGTCGCCCGGCCCACCAGACACTCAGCGCAAACAAGGCGACGCCGCCGGAGAGGCCGAATGTCAGCGCCGTGTCGCGTAATTCCAGGTCGCCGCCGTTAGACGCCATGATGGGATAACTCCACGGGAAGAGGCGCCAGTATTCGGAACTGCCGAGCTGGATGATGCCCATCGTGGCGCACACGCCCACCGCCAGCGGCAAGACGATGTTCTGGCTTGCCCAGCTCAGGGAATGCTGGAGGACGAGTATCGGCAGGCTGGCCAGCAACGCCGCCAGGAGGGCGCCGGCCATCGACCATGCGGGCTGGACCAGTACATTGCCATCCGATAGCAGCGCGGCTGCACCGGTTGCCAGCAGCAGCAAGGAACAATGGGCGATCGCCAGCATCGCCAGCGCCAGGAGCAGCTTGGCCACGTACAGCTGGCGCGCGCTGACCGGCAGCGTGAGCATCAGACGCCAACCATGCTGGCGGTGTTCGGCGCCGTTGACGAGGGCCGTGCACAGCGCCAGATAAAGCGGCAACATGAAGTAGCACCACAATGCCCGGTTGCCCATCCAGAAGCTGCTCCAGGCGGCGGGACTGATACCGTCCCACCCGGCTTGACGCAACAGCATGCCGGTATTGAGCAGCACGACCATCAGCGGGCAGGCCAGCATGACCATCAGCGCCAGCGATCGGCGCGCCTTGAGTATTTCAAGCCGGAACAACGTCAAGAGCATCGCTAGCATCTTTCTCGAAGGTCAATTCATGAAACCAGTGCTCCAGCGTCGGTCTATGGAATACGGACTGGTACAGCGTGATCCCTTCCCTGACCAGGACTGCGTTCAGCTTCGCGCTGTCATGGGCGTCGATCGGCGTCACATCGACGCGACGCGCGTCAATGACGCGCGCCGGATATCCGTGACGGACCAACACAGCCTGGGCACCGGGGCTGTCGCCCACTTCCAGCGTCAGGCTTCCGGTCTGGCTTGCCGCGAGTTGTCGCACCGATCCCTGGTGAACCACCTGGCCCCCGTGCAGCACGGCCACATGCGTGGCGATTTTTTCCACCTCGTCGAGCTGGTGGCTGGACAGGAACACCGTGCAGCCGGTTTGCGCAGGTAGACTGGCCAGCAATTTTCGGATATCCCGCATGCCTTGCGGATCCAGGCCGTTGCCTGGCTCGTCCAATATCAGCAGGCGCGGTTGGCCGAGCATCGCATGGGCCAGCGCCAGTCGTTGGCGCATGCCAAGCGAATAGCCGGCGATGCGCTCGCCAGCGCTGGCAGCAAGGCTGACGACCTCGAGTACGCGCGCGCTTTCGGTACGGGGCAAGCCCTTGATGCGGCGCCCAATCTCGAGAAATTCTTTCGCCGTCAGGTTGGGATAGAGCGCAGGCGAGTCGACCATGCAGCCGACATCGCGCAACACAGCCGAGCGCTCCACATCGATGGCGCGACCGAGAATGCGCACCGAGCCGCTGTCAGCTGCCAGGAGCCCGGTCAGAATACGAATCGTGGTCGATTTGCCTGCCCCATTATTACCCAGGAAAGCGAACACGCTCCCGGCAGGGACCTGCAGAGAGAGTTGACGTAATACGTTGCGCTGTCCCAGCCGTTTGTCGACCCCGACCAGTTCGATGACGTTCATGCGGTGCAGGCTTGCGCGGCGGTAGTAGGGTGCTCGGTAGTCAATGGAGGATGACGGTAATTGTTGTTCAATCGTGATATCCGCGAGGTTGTCCGGTATCGCAGGCTGGTGTCGCAGGCTGGCGTCGCGGACTTGCCTGCAATTGGTACGGCATTCGCCGCCCCCCCCCGGCGCCCGGCGCCACCGTGGACCCGCCCGCAGAGGGTGCATCTGTCCGGTGCCAGGCCACGACCGCACCGGCTGTTTCGTGAATGCTTCCCCCTGGGACCTTATCGCCCTCGCATGCCGGAAGACACTATCAAATATGACAGGATGTTTGATCAGCGAGCTCAGGCAAACTCCTGAGGTGCATTGTCTTCTCGCGAGAGGGCGCGTCAGTACGTCGTGACAGCGCGCGCTGATAGCCGTGCTCGCCGTTTTCGCATGCGCGGCTAGACTGGGGTTTTGATTACCAGACCACTGTCCATGAACATTGTCTGTATCGCCTGGGGCTCGCTGCTGTGGAAGCCCCAGGGTCTCAAGCTGGCATCAAGCTGGCATCCCGGCGGCCCACCGCTTCCCCTCGAATTCGTGCGCCAGAGCGACGACAGCCCCGAGCTGGCGCTGGTGCTGTGCGAGAGCGCGCGCCTGGCGCCGACCTACTGGGCCTATCTCGCCACCGACGATCTCGACGAAGCCCGCGCCATGGTGCGCGAGCGCGAGAAGATCACGCTTGAACGGCCCGAATGGATCGGCAGCATCCCGGCGGTCGATGGCGCGCAGGAGGATCCCCGTATTGCGGCCTGGCTGCGCGCCAGGCGCATCGACGCGGCGGTGTGGACCGCCGTGCCGCCGAAATTCGATGGCCAGAATGGGCGGGTGCCGACGGCCGACGAGGTCGTGACATGGCTGGACAGCTGCACCGGCGAACGGCGCGCGGCGGCCGAGGACTACATCCGCCGCACGCCGGCCCACATCGATACCCTTTATCGGCGCGCCATCGAGACGCGGCTGGGATGGCGGCCGCTGCGCGAGGCGCACGTCACCCAGGCGCGCTGAAACGATTCGACAGCAAGAAACGAAGCGCGAACCCGGCGGGTTTGCGCGAAGATCCCGGCGTCTCCACTTTCACCGCGACGCCGCCATGACCACGCCCTCGTCTTCCCTTTTCCCGATCCGGATCGTCCCGCTGGCGGACGCCTTTCTCGCGCGCGTGCGCGCCGGCGCCGACGACCAGGGCCAGCCCGTGGAGCGCCACGTCGCCCGGGGCGGCGAACCGCTGCGCGACTGCCTGCGCCGCGCCCTGCCCGGCGAAGCGATCCTGCTGGCCAGTTATTGCCCGTTCACCGTCGCGGGGCCGTACAGGGAATACGGGCCGGTCTTCGTCTCGGCGTCCTCACAGCCTGCAGCGCGCCTCGACACGCTGCCGCTCGATGGCGAGCAGCCCTATCTGGGCGCCGGCTTCGTGTTGCGGGCTTATTCGGTGGATGAGCGGATCGTGGATGCGAAGTTGAGCTCACCAAAGGCCGCAGAAACCGATTTACAGGCTTTCCTGGCACGCGATCAAGTTGCTTTCGTGCTGGTCCGCTTTGCTGCATATGGCTGTTTTGCGTTGCGTGTCGCACGCAGGTGGAAGTAATGCAGCTCCGGATTCGCGGGTCCAAGGTACTCAAGCATCTGTCAGACTACGACCTGTCGAATCGTTCTGCCGGGCCATGGTCAGAACCTCGCGGAGATTCATTCGCAAGTAATCCGTGTTACCGACATATCCCCCAAGCGCTTCCTCGGCACGTTTCCCCCCGGTGTCAGAATAGTTGTCGCGTCACCTGATGAAGTAAATACCAACCGGGGACGGGCAAGAGAGATCGTGTGAAGCAGTATTCAGCAGAA
>NZ_JBNDIK010000029.1:0-92303 GCF_050434365.1 Massilia sp. UYP32 | reverse complement strand
AACGATGAAGTCTGGCTGAATCCGGAACGGAAACCGCCAGAGCAATTAAGAAAAGCCGCATGACTTGACGCGACATCTTTGTTGACAACTACCGTGGACGGGTCTGTTCAAATACAAATTGACAACTCTCAAAGTCAGTCATTAACAATTTCCCAAGGAAAATATTAGGCGTGCGTTGCGCGGACAGAAAATTGGCCGCCCGTGACAGCCGACTGTTTCTCAATTCTAGTGGGGAGTGAGTTTGCCTCCGATAGGCTATGAATCTATCTATGCTTTGCTGATTTTCCGTTGCGGGTCAATTGCTTAGCGTGGGTGGCCTGCACTACAAAACCGCCCTCGGAGCAGCGGAGCATCAACTAAGCTGGTCAGGTCTGTGACGTTTGCCTCATCACGCTACCTGCGACGTAGGCGCGGACCTCGCCCTCATCCTGCTACGGAAGATCGGGCTGGCCGATGCGGAGCAGATGCTTGTCGGCGCTGTGCGTCGCGCGCCGTGATCAACCGTGCGATGACGCGGCCAGTGGAGCGCAGGCCGTTCATTTGTCCCGAGACAAAGATCGACAGCCTGCTGGCGCCGACCGAGACTGACTCGATCAAGCGGCTCCTGCGCGCTCGCGCTGATGTTGACGCCAACCAATTCTCCCAGGCAGCGCATCGGTCACGATGGCCTCTCCGAATTGGGAGGACAAGATGGCTCGAAAACAGCAGACGGCGACATACGCGGTGGCCCTATTGGTGGCCATGCTGCCGGTCGAGGTGCCCGCGGCACCCTATATCCCAACCTTAACCGGCGAAAAGTTCGTTCGGGACATGTTGGCCGCGCCTGACAACGGTGCCGCTTCAATGCGCCGTGAGCGCGCGATGGGCTATATGGATGGCGTCATGGATGGCACGGCCGGCCTGCTTTGGTGCCCAGCAGGCCAGCACGTTGGACATGAGCTCAACTACCTGGCCGCTGAGCAAATGAAGTCACTGCCAGCGGAGCAGTTGAAGAAAGGCGCTGCGCCGCTCGTCGTGGCTGCCCTGGCCAAGATATATCCGTGCCCGATCAAAAGGAGGCCGTCGTGAGACCGCCACTGCTCACTGTGATGATGCACTATCCCAACCGCATTAAGCGTGAAGACCTGTATGCCGATATTGGCTGGAATGACCTCGTCGACAACAAGGCTTACAACGACACCTGTGCGATCCGCATGAGCTATGGCCTGCTCATGGCCGGGGTGAGTTTGCCTGGCGCACGCATGAAGGCGAAGGCTGGCGTCCTCAAGGGCAGATACATGGAGCCGGGCCAAGCCAGACTATCGAACATACTGCGGCAGCAGTGGGGCGCGCCCGAGGTCTACAAGGGTGAGCATGCGGCGCGCAACGGAATCGGCTTGCGCACAGGCGTGGTGTCGTTCTTTCGCATTGGCGGAGGCCACGGCGGACACATTGACTTGGTCGTACACAAGCCCGGGGGGAGGTTCCAGGATTGCGCTCGAGTCTGCTTTTGGGATTCGGAGACGATCTGGTTCTGGCCGCTAACGTAACTCCGCCAGTCGGTGTCGGCGGACGATCGGCACGGGACGAGCAAGAATTGTCGCAGTGGCTAGAGAACCTGAGCCGTGGCGTCAAGAAACAGCTCAGTTAGCGATGTGGGTAGAAATGGGGGAGGCAGAATTGAGAAAGCCCCTACATAGGGGCTTTTGGTATTCTTGGCGGAGAGAGGGGGATTCGAACCCCCGATAGGCTATGAACCTATACACGCTTTCCAGGCGTGCGACTTAAACCACTCATCCATCTCTCCTGATGGGTCGACGTGGGAACACCACGAAGCCGCCTATTATAGCAAGTATTCCCAGCAGTACAAGGCCGACAACGGTGTCGAACGTGTGAACGGTGAACCCGAGTGTTGTTGAACCCGTGGAGTGACCTGGTCCAGTGGACCAGATCACGAGCCATCCACCATACGTCCCGGCCAACAGCACAAAAAAATGCCCACCCCTCTCCCGAGTAGGCGGGCAAGCCTTGCGTCAGCCTTGTGGGCCGGCGCAGGCAGGTTGCTCAGGCATTGTAGCTCAAGCCGATTCCTTCAATTGCTCCAGAATTGCCGGATTCTCGAGCGTCGACACGTCTTGCGTGATGTTCTCGCCCTTGGCCAGCACGCGCAGCAGGCGGCGCATGATCTTGCCGGAGCGGGTCTTCGGCAGGTTGTCGCCGAAGCGGATCTCTTTCGGCTTGGCGATCGGACCGATCTCCTTGCCCACCCAGGCGCGCAGCTCGTTCGCCAGTTTCTTGGCTTCCTCACCGGTCGGACGCGCCTGCTTGAGCACGACGAAGGCGCAGATCGACTCGCCCGTGGTCTCGTCCGGCTTGCCCACCACCGCCGCCTCGGCGACGATCGGGTTGGCCACCAGCGCCGATTCGATTTCCATCGTGCCCATGCGGTGGCCAGACACGTTCAGCACGTCGTCGATGCGGCCGGTGATGGTGAAATTGGCGGTGTCCTTGTTGCGGATCGCGCCGTCGCCGGCCAGGTAGTATTTACCACCCAGCTCTTCTGGGAAGTAGCTGGTGCGGAAGCGGTCCGGGTTGTTCCAGATCGTGCGGATCATCGACGGCCATGGACGCTTGACGACCAGGATGCCGCCCTGCCCGTTCGGTACGTCGGCGCCTGCCTCGTCCACGATGGCAGCCATGATGCCCGGCAGCGGCAAGGTGCAGGAACCCGGCACCATCGGGGTCGCGCCCGGCAGCGGGGTGATCATGTGGCCGCCGGTCTCGGTCTGCCAGAAGGTGTCGACGATCGGGCAGCGCTCCTGGCCCACATTGCGGTAGTACCACATCCAGGCTTCCGGATTGATCGGCTCGCCGACCGAGCCGAGCAGGCGCAGGCTGGACAGGTCGAAGTTCTTCGGATGCACCTTCTCGTCCAGGTCCGAGGCCTTGATCAGCGAACGGATCGCGGTCGGCGCCGTGTAGAAGATGCTGACCTTGTGCTTCTCGACGGTCTGCCAGAAGCGGCCGGCGTTCGGGAAGGTCGGCACGCCTTCGAACACCACTTGCGTGCCGCCGACGGCCAGCGGGCCGTAGGCGATATAGGTGTGGCCGGTGATCCAGCCGATGTCGGCGGTGCACCAGTAGACGTCTTCGGGCTTGAGGTCGAAGGTCCACTTCATCGTCAGCGCGGCCCACAGCAGGTAGCCGCCGGTGGAGTGCTGCACGCCTTTCGGGGTGCCGGTCGAGCCGGACGTATAGAGGATGAACAGCGGGTGTTCCGCATCGACCCATTCAGGTGCGCAGTCGGCCGACTGGCCCTGCACCAGCTCGTGCAGCCAGATGTCGCGGCCTTCCTTGAAATTGATGTTGCCGCCGGTGCGCTTGTAGACGATCACGTCCTTGACGGTGTCGCAACCGCCCAGGCCCAGCGCTTCGTCGACGATGGCCTTGAGCGGCAGCGCCTTGCCGCCGCGCTGCTGTTCGTCGGCCGTGATGACGGCCACGGCGCCGGCGTCGATGATGCGCTCCTGCAGCGACTTGGCGGAGAAGCCGCCGAACACCACCGAGTGGGTCGCGCCGATGCGGGCGCAGGCCTGCATCGCGGTCACGCCTTCGATCGACATCGACATGTAGATGACGACGCGGTCGCCCTTCTTGATGCCGCGCGACTTGAGCGCGTTGGCGAATTTGCAGACGCGCTCGTGCAGTTCGCGGTAGGTGACCTTGGTCACCGCGCCGTCGTCGGCCTCGAAGATGATGGCGGTCTTGTCGGCGTTGCCATTCTCGAGGTTGCGATCGAGGCAGTTGTACGAGGCGTTCAGCTGGCCGTCGGCGAACCATTTATAGAATGGCGCATTCGATTCGTCGAGGGTGGAGGTGAACGGCTTGTGCCAGTCGAGGTGCTCGCGCGCCAGGCGGGCCCAGAAACCTTCGTAGTCGCTGGCGGCTTCGGCGCACAGTTTTTCGTAGGCGGCCATGCCATTGATGGTGGCCTTGTCGGCAAACTCTTTCGGCGGTTGGAACACGCGGTGTTCCTGCAGGCCCTGGGTTTGCTCTTGGGTTGTCTCGTTATCGGCCATACTAGTCTCCATATTAATGTAGTAGGTTATGCCAGATACCATAGGGGGGCTCGCTTACTGAGCCCTTACATGGAAACTCCCTGAGGCGGGTCGGTATTGACTGCGCTTGCCCGCTCTTGTCCCCACTTATTCTAACGCCAGCCGTTGCAATGCGTGCAAGTGACGTGAGCGCGCCGCTGCGCGCCCCACCTCATCGACAAGCTCCGGTGTAGAATGCTGAGCTGAATTTTTTTCGCATCCCCCTGGAGTTTCATCCCAATGTCCGCCCTTGAACCAAGCAAGCAAGTTCGCAAGCTGTCCCCACTGAGTAACCTGATCTTCGCCAGCCGCTGGCTGCAGCTGCCGCTGTACCTCGGCCTGATCCTGGCGCAATGCGTCTACGTGTTCCACTTCTGGGTCGAACTCGTCGACCTGATCGGCGCCGCCATGGGCAACGTCGACTCGCTCAACCACATCATCGACGCCGTCGGCCTGTCCGGCAATCGTCCGCAACGCCTGACCGAAACCGTCATCATGCTGGTCGTGCTGGGCCTGATCGACGTGGTCATGATCTCGAACCTCCTGATCATGGTGATCGTCGGCGGCTACGAGACCTTCGTCTCGCGCATGCACCTGGAAGGCCACCCGGACCAGCCGGAATGGCTGTCGCACGTGAACGCCTCGGTCCTGAAGACCAAGCTGGCGATGGCGATCATCGGCATCTCGTCGATCCACCTGCTCAAGACCTTCATCAACGCCGCCAACTACGACGAGAAGACCCTGATGTGGCAGACCCTGATCCACGTCGCCTTCCTGGTGTCGGCGCTGGCGATCTCGTGGACCGACCGCATCACCACCATGACGCATCACGACAAGCACTGAAGCACAAGCAGTAACACAACGATAACGATACTCCGACACTCCATCACGAGAGATTTCCCACCATGGCAACCGTCATTACCCAGGAAGACCTGATCGAATCCGTCGCGGCCGCGCTGCAGTACATCAGCTACTACCATCCGGCCGACTATATCCAGCACCTGGCACGCGCCTACGAGACCGAGCAAAGCCCGGCCGCGAAGGACGCGATCGCCCAGATCCTGACCAATTCGCGCATGTGCGCCGAAGGCAAGCGTCCGATCTGCCAGGACACCGGCATCGTCAACGTGTTCCTGAAGGTGGGCATGGGCGTGCGCTTCGAAGGCTTTACCGGCTCGGTGACCGACGCCGTCAACGAAGGCGTGCGCCGCGCGTACAACTTCGCCGACAACAAGCTGCGCGCCTCGATCGTGGCCGACCCGCACTTCGAGCGCAAGAACACCAAGGACAACACCCCGGCCGTGGTCCACATGGAACTGGTCGAGGGCGACACCGTGGACGTCAAGCTGGCGGCCAAGGGCGGCGGCTCCGAAAACAAGACCAAATTCGTCATGCTCAACCCGTCCGACTCGCTGGTCGACTGGGTGATCAAGACCGTGCCGCTGATGGGCGCCGGCTGGTGCCCGCCGGGCATGCTCGGCATCGGCATCGGCGGCACCGCCGAGAAGGCGATGCTGATGGCGAAAGAGTCGCTGATGGAAGACATCGACATGTACGAGCTGCGCCAGCGCGGCCCGCAAAACAAGCTCGAAGAGCTGCGCATCGAGCTGTGCGACAAGATCAACGCGCTGGGCATCGGCGCCCAGGGCCTGGGCGGCCTGACCACCGTGCTGGACGTGAAGATCAATATGTACCCGACCCACGCGGCCTCGAAGCCGGTGGCGATGATCCCGAACTGCGCCGCCACCCGCCACGCCCACTTCGTGCTGGACGGCTCGGGCCCGGCCTATATCGAACCGCCGGCGCTGTCGACCTGGCCTGAAGTTCACTGGACCCCGGACACCGAGAAATCGAAGCGCGTCGACCTGAACACCCTGACCAAGGAAGAAGTCGCATCGTGGAAGCCGGGCCAGACCCTGCTCCTGAACGGCAAGATGCTCACCGGCCGCGACGCCGCGCACAAGCGCATCCAGGACATGCTGGCCAAGGGCGAAAGCCTGCCGGTGGACTTCACCAACCGCGTGATCTACTACGTCGGCCCGGTCGATCCGGTCGGCAGCGAAGTGGTCGGCCCGGCTGGCCCGACGACCGCCACCCGCATGGACAAGTTCACCGACATGATGCTGGAAAAGACCGGCCTGATCTCGATGATCGGCAAGGCCGAGCGCGGCCCGGCGGCGATCGAATCGATCCAGAAGCACAAGTCGGCCTACCTGATGGCGGTCGGCGGCTCGGCCTACCTGGTCTCGAAAGCGATCAAGTCCGCGAAAGTCGTCGGTTTCGAAGACCTGGGCATGGAAGCGATTTACGAGTTCGACGTGACCGACATGCCGGTCACCGTCGCGGTCGATTCGACCGGCACCTCGGTCCACAATACCGGCCCGAAAGAATGGTCGGCCAAGATCGAATCGCTGAAAGGCGTGCCGGTCACCGTCGCTTGATTCGAACAGAATCATGACTTTCCCCGACGCTCCGGTTGGCATCTTCGACTCGGGCGTCGGCGGCCTGTCGGTGCTGCGCCACATCCAGGCGCAGCTGCCGCACGAACACCTGCTCTACCTGGCCGACACCGGCTTCGCCCCCTACGGCGACAAACCCGAACACATCGTCGTCGAACGCGTGCTGGCGATCGGCGATTTTCTATTGGCGCAAGGCGCGAAGGCGCTGGTCGTGGCCTGCAACACCGCCACCGTGGCCGCCGTGCGCGAACTGCGCGAACGCCACCCCGGCATGCCCATCGTCGGCGTCGAACCGGGCCTGAAGCCGGCGGCAAGCCTCACCCGCAGCGGCAAGGTGGGCGTGCTGGCCACCGAGCGCACCCTGCGCGGCGCCAAGTTCCTCCAGCTGCGCGACCAGATCCGCCGCGATTCAGGCGCCGAGTTCCTGCTGCAGCCCTGCGTCGGCCTGGCCGACCAGATCGAGTTCGGCGAACTGGATTCGACCGCCACCAGCGCGATGCTGAAGCGCTTCATCATGCCGCTGCTCACTGAAGGAGCAGACACGCTGGTGCTGGGCTGTACCCACTACCCGCTGGTGCGCGCCTCGATCGAGCGCCTGCTGAAGGATGCCGGCCGGCCGGACGTGGCCCTGGTCGATACCGGCGACGCCGTGGCGCGCCAGCTCGCGCGCCTGCTGGCCGGCGCCGGCCAGCTACGCGCACAAAGCACCATTCCCGCCAGCCTGACCGGCTACACCAGCGCCAGCGCGACCGCCCTGACGGCGGCATTCCGCAGCCTGCTGGGCATCGATCCGCCGGTGCATGAGGTGGCGTTGCCCCTGCCGGCGGGCTGGCCGCCGGCCCCGGCATCCTGAGTGCACATTTAAATTTGCCAGTTCGGGATGAAGCCCTTATAATCTCGTTCTGTCTCGGCAATGCAGAGATAGAAAAGAAAGTCAGTGGTGGCTGTAGCTCAGTTGGTAGAGTCCAGGATTGTGATTCCTGTTGTCGTGGGTTCGAGTCCCATCAGCCACCCCACCGAATTCACGAAAAAGGTCACCTGCTCCGGCACGTGGCCTTTTTTGTTTTGCGAAGAATCAGCATGCAGATTGTCGAACAAACCCTCTCCCGCGCGGACGTCGAAGCGGCATTGCCGCACGCCCCGCTCGTCTTCCAGGAGTGCGACCTCGAAGGCGCCGACCTGTCGCGCCTCGACCTGCGCAACTGCACTTTTATCAGCTGCAGCATCGCCGAGACCTCGTTCTACGCCGCCAGGCTGGGCCAGACCACCTGGCAACGCTGCCGCGGCCGGCAAGCCGATTTCGAAGCGGCCGACCTGACCGACGCCCGCTTCCAGGGCTGCGACTTGAACAACAGCAGCTGGCGCCGCGCCCACCTGGCCTCCCTCGTCTTCAGGGGCTGCAAGCTGACCGGCGCCAACTTCGAGGAAGCGGCCCACGTCGGCCTGGCGTTCGAGGATTGCCTGCTGGTCGGCGCCGACCTGCGCCGCATGTCGTTCCGCAAGGCGAAACTCATCGGGCTCGATTTCGGCGACGCCGATCTGGCCGCCTGCGACTTTCGCGACGCCGTGTTCGAAGGCGGCAGCCTGCGCGGCGCCAACCTGAAGCAGGCGCGCTTCGACAACGCCGACTTGCGCGAAGCCGACCTGCGCGGCATCACCCTGGCCGACATCAAGCTGTTTCAGGGCGCCTGGATCACGCCGCGCCAAGCCGCCGAACTGGTCAGCGAACTTGGCTTGCGCGTGGCCTGAATGCGCTTCACATTTGGCGTCAATACCGTGAGACAGATGTTAAAAACACCAACTTAACGGCTGGGCAATGCTTGATGTGCGACAATTGGTGACTTTTCTACAGGAAATTCGAGTCGCCTTCCTTGCATGCCGGATTGCAGGCATGGTGCCCTGGCGGCTCCCCGATTTATGCCAGACAAGCGTACCACCCCCGAGATCTCCCGCCTGACCGCCGAAAAACGCCCGGCAGTGCGCAACGCCGTGCTGTTCGTTGCCGCCCTATGCCTGTTGTTGCTGACCATACAGGTCTGGGACGGCTGGCGCGCGCGCAAGGAGCGCTTGGCGGAAGTGGCCGTCGCCACCACAAATATGTCGCACGCGCTGGCGGCCCAGGCCGAGAGCGCGGTGCGGGTGGTCGATACCGTGCTGGCCGGCGTCGTCGAGCGGATCGAGAACGATGGCATGACAGGTGCGGGGCGCCCACGCCTGCAGTTGCACCTGAAGAATATGGTGGCCCAGGTCGAGGAGCTGCATGGCTTGTTCGTGTTCGGCCCCGATGGCCATTGGCTGATGACCTCGCAGGACCGCATTCCGCTGTACACCATCGATGACCGCGAGTATTTCCAGTACCACCTGAACAATCCCGACCGTTTCATCCATGTCGGCAAGCCGGTACGCAGCCGCTCCAGCGACGAGTGGGTGCTGCCCGTCTCGCGCCGCCTCAATAATCCGGACGGCAGCTTCGGCGGCGTCGCGCTCGGCACGATCCGCATCGATTATTTCTCGACCCTGTATAAAACCTTCGACGTGGGCAGCAATGGCGTGATCATGCTGACCCTGGACGACGGCACCATGGTGTATCGCCTCCCGCACAGCGACAAGCTGATCGGCAGCGATACGAGCAATGGCCCGGTGCACCGGATGTATCTGAGCTCCGGCCCGGCCGGCACCGCCATGCTGCGCTCGAAGATCGACGGCATCGAACGGCTGTACAGCTACCGTCATCTTGAAACCTATCCGCTGATCGTCGCCACCGCGCAGAGCAAGCACGACATCCTGGAAAAATGGCTGAAGTCGATGCTCGGCCAGGCCGCCATCACCCTGGTCGCGATTGCATTCCTGCTCTATTTCGGCCGGCGCCTGGTGCGCCAGATCGTGATACGCGACCACCTCGAGCACGAGCTGGTGCAGGCGCGCGAACAGCTGCAGGAACATAACCGCGCGCTGACGGTCCTGGCCGACCACGACAGCCTGACCGGCATCGCCAACCGGCGCCGCTTCGAGCAAGCGCTGGACGTGGAGTTCGCGCGCGCGGCCCGAAGCGGCGTGCCGCTGTCGCTGCTGATGTTCGACGTCGATTACTTCAAGCGCTACAACGACACCTATGGCCACGTGGCGGGCGACGCCTGCCTGCGCCAGGTGGCGCAAGCGCTCGAGGGCTGCCTGGTGCGCCCGGCCGACCTGGCCGCGCGCTACGGCGGGGAAGAATTCGTGGCGCTACTGCCGGATACCGACCCGGCCGGCGCCAGGATGGTGGCCGAACGCATCCGCCAGGCGGTGATGGCGCTCGGGATCCCGCATGCCGGCAATGGCCCCGGCGTGGTGACCATCAGCGTGGGCGTGTACACCAGCGGCGCCGGTGGCGGCATGGCGACCGACAGCGCCACCGCGCTGGTGGAGCGGGCCGACGCCCTGCTCTATCGGGCCAAGCAGTCGGGCCGCAACCAGGTGTGCGGCGGCGATCTCGCCGCACCCTGAGCGCCTGTCATCAATAGCGGTTAGGATTGTTCGGGCGGGCGTCGTGGCGGTTGGGGACGCCGTCGCGATCGCGATCGCGGTCACGGTAGGTCGCTACCTGACGCGACTGATGCCAGCCGCCGCGCTCGAGATGCCAGCCATTACGGTCCTGGCGCCATTGCGCGCGCTGGTAGGCATAGCCCGGACGTACTTTCTCCCAGTGGCCGGCGACCCATTCGTGACGGCGGCCGTTCCAGTCCCAGTAACCCGACACCCATTCGAAGCCGCGGCGCGCGGCCGGCACGGCTTCGCGGCGGGGCGCCGGCGGCGCTTTCTTGATGACGATGACTTCGGCCCGCGGATGAGCGGCCTGGGCCTGCACTGGCGCGAATGCTGCGCTGCCGATCAGGATGGCGGCGGCGGTGGCAAGAATGGTTTTCATGGTGCTCTCCGTTTCGGTTGGTGTGAGACCACTATAGCGAGACGGGACGCCAAAAAGATGAACTGAAGGAAGTCTTTACAGTCGATACATGCCGCTACAAATTTGTAACAGCGAAACGAAAATGGCGGGAGAGCGAGAAAGCGATGGTGCGCAAAAACAGGCGCCGCAAAAACACAGCCGGCTATGGAAGCCGGCTGTGTAAAGGGGAAGATATTAGTCGAGCTTGAAGGCGTAGTCGACCCTGGTCCAGGTCTGGGCCGGTGCGCCATCCTTGGTGCCCGGCTTGAACTTGCACGAGGTCAGGCCCTTGACCAGTGCGCGGTCCAGGTTCTTGAAGCCGCTCGACTTGTCGATCTTCGATTCCGCCACGGTGCCGTCCGCATTGACCAGGAACGATGCCGAGGTCGTGCCCTGCTCTTCGTTCATCAGCGACGCCTTCGGATATTCGATGGCGCACTTCTTCGGATCGAACGATGCCGGGGTTTCGGCGGCGAAGCTGGCGCTGGCGGCGCCGGTCAGGGTCAGTGCAACGAACAGCTTGGCGGACAGGTTTTTCATGATTTCCCCAAATAAGGTTTTTAAGAGTTAAATGTCGTGATGCTTCGCTAGCGCGCCGCCCGACTGGCCGGCGCAGGTTTGCTTGGTAATGAATGCTTAGAATTCTTCCCACTCGTCGTTGCCGACGGTGGCAGCTGCCTTTTTCGGCTTCGGCGCGACTTCCGCCTCGTCCGGATTCACCGCGGCGCTGGCGGCGGCCGGCTTTTTCGGCGCCGGCGGTACGGGACGCTTGGCGGCCGGACGGACCACCACCGCGGTGGTGGTCGCGACTGGCGCCTGCGCCTCGAATTGGAACTGTTCACCCTCTTCCAGCTTGAAGATGCTGACCACGCGGGCCAGTTCGCCGGCCTGGTCCTGCAGGCTCTGGGCGGCCGCGGCGGCTTCTTCCACCAGCGCGGCGTTTTGCTGGGTCATGCCATCCATCTCGATGATCGAGGTGTTGACCTGGGCGATGCCGGCGCTCTGTTCGGCGCTGGCGTTGGCGATCTCGCTCATGATGTCGGTCACGCGCTTGACGCTCGACACCACTTCATCCATCGTCACGCCAGCCTGGCCGACCAGCTTGCTGCCGCGCTCGACCTTCGACACCGAATCGTCGATCAGGGTCTTGATTTCTTTCGCCGCCGCAGCCGAACGCTGGGCCAGGTTACGCACTTCGGAAGCGACGACCGCGAAGCCACGACCCTGTTCGCCGGCGCGGGCCGCTTCGACCGCGGCGTTCAGCGCCAGGATGTTGGTCTGGAAGGCGATGCCGTCGATCACGCCGATGATGTCGGCGATCTTGCTGGCCGAGCCATTGATCTCACCCATGGTGCCGACCACTTGCGACACCACGTCGCCGCCCTTGCGGGCCACGTCCGACGCGGCGGCAGCCAGGGCATTGGCTTCACGGGCGTTGTCGGCGTTCTGCTTGACGGTCGAGGTCAGCTGTTCCATGGCCGATGCGGTCTTTTCCAGCGAGCTGGCCTGCAGTTCGGTACGCGAGGACAGGTCGATGTTGCCGGCGGCGATTTCACGCGAGGCGGTGCCGATGGTTTCGGTGCCGCGGCGCACCTGGGCCACGATGTCGACCAGGCTGTTGCGCATTTCTTTCATTTCGACCAGCAGGCTGCCGCGGTCCGATTCCTTGGTGTCGATGGCGATCGACAGGTCGCCGTGGGCGATGCTGCCGGCGATCTTGGCGGTGTAGCCAGGCTCGCCACCGAGCTGCTTGAGCAGGCTGCGGGTGATCACGACGGCGGCGGCCACGCCCAGCACCACGGCCAGGGCCAGCAGGACCAGCATGAAGTTACGGGCATTGTCGAACGCCGCTTCGGCATCGGCCTTGGTCTGGGCGTTCTGTTTTTCTTCCTGGGCGGCCAGCGCGTTCAGGGCGTCGGTCCACTTGCGCTGCACCGGGCGCACTTCGCGCACCATCACGCGGGTGGCGTCCATGGCGTTGGCGGCCAGATAGAGTTCAGTGGCGCGGGCGATCGCCGGCATGGCGGCGGTTTCATGTTCCTTGATCTGGGCCAGCAGCGCCTTTTCCTGGTCGTTGCCGTTCGATGCGAACAAGGCAGTCAGCTTGCGCTGGGTTTCGTTGTACTGCGCGGTCTGTTCCTTGAACTTGGCGATCTCCGGTTCCATGTCGGCCGGGTCGGCCATCAGGGTCAGGACGCGCAGCGACTGCAGGCGGTCATTGACGTTGTTGCGCATCTCGATCACGAGGCCGGTCGACACATTGCTCACGCTGACCACGTGGTCAAGGCGATCCTGGATCTGCGCCATGCGCAAGATACCCACTACAGCAACAGCCACCAGCAGCACCAGGATCAGTGCGAAACCGAGGGCCAGACGGGTACCGACCTTCATGTTGTTCAAATTCATTCGTGTTTTCCCTGTAACTTATTGATCGAAACTCGCTCGGAGAGACAAGCGCCGTGCGAAGCGCGTCTGAAATCATTGTTTCTTCACGATTTCAGGTGTTTCCGACAGGATAAATCAAGATTTCATGTCGCTAGTCAGAAAATCTCTTGCTCGACCGAATTGTTTCGGCACAACAACAGGATTGATACAGTGCAACATTGGAACAGGTCTGCATTATGGAACAACTATTTCCACACAGCAAGCAATTTTGAAACTTGTATGGTCGTTTCGACAATCAAATGTATCGATTTGTCGACAGGAAATAAAAAAAGGCGTGCCTCAGCACGCCTTTTTGTTACTTTTGGATAGATTATGTCAGGCCGCAGCCGGCATCCTGGCAGCAGCTTCAAGGAGCAGGCGCGGATCGCCCAGCGCCAGCTTCTTCGAGTCGGACAGGGTCTGGCGGAAAGAACGGGCGCCCGGCAAGCCCTGCATCAGGCCCAGCATGTGGCGCGTAATGCTGTTGAGCTTCAGGCCCAGCGGGCCGTACAGGCGCAGCTGCTCCTCGATATACGGGATCATCGCCTCCAGCACCTCGACCCGCGAACGCGGGCGACCGGCAGCGGCGTCGCCATAGAAGCGGCGGTCCCAGTCGGCCATGGTCCAGGGATTGTGATAAGCCTCGCGGCCGAGCATCACGCCATCGACGTGTTCCAGGTGCAGCGCGATTTCGTCGTCGCTCTTGATGCCGCCGTTGATCAGGATCTCGAGGTCCGGGAATTCGCGCTTGAGCTGGTAGGCGACCGCGTAGCGCAGCGGCGGGATCTCGCGGTTTTCCTTCGGCGACAGCCCTTTCAGGACGGCATTGCGGGCATGCACGATGAAGGTCTTGCAGCCGGCGTCCGCGATGGTGCCGACGAAATCGCGCACGAAGCCGTATTCCTCGTCGTAATCGATGCCGATGCGGTGTTTCACCGTGACGTCGATCGAGACCGCGTCGCGCATCGCCTTCACGCAATCGGCCACCAGCTGCGGCTCGTTCATCAGGCAGGCGCCGAACGCGCCCTTCTGCACCCGCTCGGACGGGCAACCGCAGTTGAGATTGATCTCGTCATAGCCCCATTGCTCGCCCAGCTTCGCGCTTTTGGCCAAGTCGGCCGGATCGCTGCCGCCCAGTTGCAGGGCGACCGGGTGCTCGACATCGTCATAGCGCAGGTGGCGCTCGACGTCGCCATAAACCAGGGCGCCGGTGGTGACCATCTCGGTGTACAGCCAGGTGTGGCGGGTGATCTGGCGGTGGAAGACGCGGCAGTGGCGGTCGGTCCAGTCCATCATGGGGGCGACCGACAGGCGGCGCGATGGCAGGACGGAGGCTGGGGCGATGCCTGGAATGGTCGAGGTGGTGCTCATGCTGAGAGGGGGTGGTCGCCGGTAAAAAGACGACAGATACTGTCGGGAACCCGCAATGATAAGCCAAAGCTGCCCGGACCGCACACTTGGTGCGGAACAGTTTTGCAAACACGTCTCTTTAGTAGCGGACGGTCGGCTCGCGTGCAGCCGGGGTGAGCGCCGACTCAAGACTGACTACCCGGTGAGCCCAGGCAGCATGGATTGTTGAGCTTGTGTCCGAATGTCAGACCTGATACCAGCCCAGCGTTGGAATCGCTTCGGTATATCAAATTCTCAAGGCGGCAGCGTAAGCCCTAGGAGGCCACCATGTGACCCGTAGCGGTGGCCCTCTGACAATCCAGTACCCTCATCGGAAGGCTCCCATGATATTTAGAAGCAGCGACGGTGGTACTTTTCGGGCTTATTTTCATGTTAAGCCATCGTCGCGACTTCCACGGATCTTCTGGCTTCAGCACGCCGGTAAGCAAAAGCCTCCAATTGGAGATAAACTTACGCAAACAGTCGCTTGAACTATCGCCTTGCGTATAAGTTCTTGCGTCTACTGACCTCAACGGCTCCCGGTCGTCCCATCGATCCTATGGATTGACGCAGTTCACGCCCGCTTTCACCTGACGAATAGTCAACGGACCTGCGGCCGAAATCAATGGCATCTCGACATACGGAACATTACGCTCGCGTAATTGCCGTTCCCTGACAGGGTAATTCCGGTTAGCAAAATTCGACATTCCGTAGACGCATCGCCATTCTTTCTCGTTTGCGTATTTAGAAGCATCCTTGAAAGACATCACGTAGTAACGTAGAACATCGTACAACCCAACAGATGCGTTCATACCGAACATCATTGCTCCTAGGCCGTACTTATCTGTACTGTCTTGTAACAGGTTGACAAAATCGCGTAATGCTTCAGTAATCAGTTGATATTGTTCTTGCCGGTCATAGACAACCTTCAGGAACTGCACGTTCTGGCGTAGCAGCTCAATGGACTGACCACTTCCTGGGTCAGCGAATGGCGGCATCACGTCTAGGTGGATGCAATACCCTTTGGCGTCGTTAGCATAGTGTTTCCACTGATGCTCTAGATCGCCGCTCTCGCTGAAGCAGACGAAAAATGTTTCAATCTGATCCGTGAAGTCGTTTGAGTAAGGGTTCGCCCGCTCCTTCGCCATGTCCACGAACTCACGGATCGCAAAGGGCAACATAGGGTTATGTTCGAGAAAGGCGTCCAGTACCTCCGTAACCATCTCGGCACCGTATCGAAGCTCGTTGCTGTCAGACATGTGACTGGCGCTTGTTGCCCAAAAGCGTCCGTCCCTCTTCAGTGAGTCAACAACTACCTTATGTCCGGTGTAATGGTAGAGGTGCGGATGACCATTGAGAGACGAGAACGACCGCTGAACGAACTCGTCGATTTTCGTTAAAGCTAGCTCTTGGAATGCCATGTGAGCCTCAACTGGTGGGAAATCCATCTCTTCTCCGGGGTTGTCTGACGATGCCAATGTTTTATGGAACATACGATAAGAAAGAGGATATCATTTACCCACGAGTATCAAATATAGATACACAGCGGTTACCTTTAGCTTACAAATACGAGACTTCAAGCGCATGCGGCCCTCTATGGCAGGGTCCCCAGATCTTTTAAGCCGGGAAAGCAGGTGCCCTTCATTGCTGGTCTACGGTACTTAACCGTCTGTTCCCTCGCCAGCCTTTTTCACCTTCCCACACCAGATATTTCTACAGATTCCGCGACTGGGAGCCTGTCAGGTCGAGTTGTAAATAATTTTTCTTAAACTTGCGACTTCAAAAATTCTTTTTCTACTCCTACGCACACGGTGTCGATTATCAACGTGTACAAACCAAACTTTTACTTGAGTGCCGCACGTTCTTGCATAAGCCGAGCTATGCGATCAGTTAAGTCTGAAACCTGAACCGAAAGCATGCGATATTCCTCCGTAATTTGCTCCTGGCTCTTGTTTGCCAAAAAGAATAGTTTGTCAGCAGCCTCATATATAGCTAACGAAAGATTCTCTGCTGCATTTAATCGATTTGCGCGCATCCATCGCTCGATTGCACCATTAGAAAGACCGAGAAGTTCTTCATCCCATCGCTTGCTATTTACAATGCGTAAAACTGCACGCTGAGCGTCAATACGATTATTAAACTCACTCATGACCTTTGTCCTTTCAGTGCAGCCATCCATTGCGAAACATTTGCAACAGCTTGAATAGTATCAACTATCTCACGTGGGCTAAGATTTTCCCCATAACCTCTCGTAGACAACAATCGTGCGCGGGTCATGACAGAGAACGCATTCGGATCTATATCTAGTTTGGGGTTCACCATAAGCGGTGACCTCCTTGAGAATATCGGGCTCCCAAGGGAAAGCGAATGGCATGTTGCGAAATTTCGAACAGCTAAAAACATACACGACAAATTGAAAGTGGCGCTATTTAAATCTAGTCTAAGCTCGTCGTAAGAGCGTTCAAAAAGCAGTCGGAACTTCTCACAATCTTCCTCCACACGGCTGTATTGTGCTGGCTCACCGAGTACTTTTACAAAATCTGATCCATCTGACGAATACAGAAGTTTAGATTCCAAATAAAGATGCCAAGCAAAGGGGCTCCCCTCATCCCACAAATCCCGCAAACGCCCATACTGATACACCGAATATTTATTAACATCGATTTCGGGCGCAGACGCATCGACACAAGCCAGCAAATCAATATCCGAGCCAAGATCGATCTCGCCGCGACAAACGGAGCCAAACGCATAAATGTGCATAACTAGCGACGACCAAAACGTTTAACAAGAATAGCAGTTAAAAATGCAAAGCTAATTAAGCGAGCAGCCGCAATCAAGGCGGACACCCAAGTAGGGTATGGATTTAATGACTCAATTCCAAAAAATACACCTGGCGACTCACTAAGACTTTTGAAAAATTCTTTCAAGTTCCACCAATTCCCAAAGTAATAGCAATCAAACCCAGCAATAAGCAAATGTACCAATAGGATTGTTCGAATTAACTTGAGTGTGTTCTCCCCGTTCCCCCACACAAAGTCAAGTACCGTAAACTCGATCCACTTGAAAAATTGCGGCACCCTTTTCCAGTTCGCATATTTTTCACGATAATATGACTCACTCGAAGACCACGACTTCCTGAGGTAACTGGAGGTGGCATTTAGTTCGAGAGAAATTGCCTTGTTAACGGCCTTTGCATCGCCGATCTGCTGGAAGTTCATCCGAAGCGAACGAGCAAACCGCATCTTCAAATTTTCTTCCCGAGGGGCTTCACTTTCAAGGATATCGTCGCTAAGCTGAGAGCGTTCGAAAATTGCATATTCAAAGTTGCAACCCGAGAAGGATGACTGATGAAAATTGCAACCGATAAATCGACATCCAGTAAAGTCACAAGTATTAAAAACACAATTATTAAAATAGCAAGCATCAAAAACACTGTGTTGAAATGACACGTTTTTGAAGGTGGTATTTTTCTTCGCGTTTACCCTTGTATATATCTTGAATTCATAGTCTTCCGACTCGTTTTGGACACTCCTGTCAAAATATAGGTCCGAAAGTGCCTCTCGGTTACCTTTTTTTAGAGCAGGTGGCACTGTCTTCTTTGGCTCGCCCTCCAGCTCTGCCGTTGATTGAGTGACAACCTTTTCGAAATTTTCTTGTGGTTCGGTAGTGGTCATTATGTGCTTAGTCGCTGCAACCATCGTGGCTTTAACGGCATTGTGACCGAATGTTGCGAGTACATCAACGACTGCCTGAGGTAGCGGCACTGTGGATGGTCAGCCTCAACAGAGCACTTCTGAGCGATAAATGACCTCAGCAGTTCCTAGCATGTTCAGTGTGATTAGCAACCTGCTTCGGATCATACAGCGGCGGACTGTCGGGGAGCCTTCTCTGTACTCTCTTCCGAGTCCCTCACTAGAGCCGTCACATTGAGTGAGCTAGACGATAGCTCGTAGAATGAAGGTCATGGACCTAGCAGGGCTCTTCTACCGTGAAACGACTGTTGAGCGCGGATGCACATGGAGTGCACACACCGCCCCCCAAACCCGCATGAACACTGACCTTTCGGTCCAATCCATCATGGGGGCGCAAAAAAATGGCGGCATTGCCGGAGCAAGGCCGCCGTTCTCCATTCACTACCGCATCAACGGTTGCGCGTCACCCGCCACACGGTATTGGCCAGGTCGTCCGCGACGATCAGGGCCCCGCGCGGATCGACGGTCACACCCACCGGCCGGCCGCGCGTCTTGCCTTCCTCGGTACGGAAGCCGGTGACGAAGTCGATCGGTTCGCCGGCCGGACGGCCGTTGGCGAACGGTATGAAGATCACCTTGTAACCCACCGGCGGATTGCGGTTCCAGCTGCCGTGCTCGCCGACGAAGGCGCCGTTGGCGAATTTCTCGCCCATCACCGGCGACGAGAAATGCAGGCCGAGCGCGGCCACGTGCGAGCCGAGGCTGTAGTCCGGCTTGATGGTGGCCTTGACCTTTTCCGGGTCGCCCGGCTTAACGCGCGGATCGGCGTTCTGGCCCCAGTAGGCGTAGGGCCAGCCATAGAAGCCGCCTTCGCGCACCGAGGTCAGGTAATCCGGCACCAGGTCCGGTCCCAGTTCGTCGCGCTCGTTGACGACCGACCACAGCTGCCCGGTTTCCGGGTTGATTGCCAGCGCCGTCGGATTGCGCAGGCCCGTCGCATAGGGTTTATAAGTGCCGGCAGTGGCGTCGATCTGCCACACCATGGCGCGGTCGACTTCGGCTTCCATGCCGCGCTCGGTGATATTGCTGTTCGAGCCGATGCCGACATACAGATAACGCCCGTCGGGGCTGACGGTCATCGCCTTCGTCCAGTGGTGGTTGATCGCGGATGGCAGCTTGGTGATCGTGGTCGGCGCACCACCGGCCTCCGTCTGGCCTTCCTGGTAGTCGAAGCTCACCAGTTCGTCCTGGTCAGCCACGTAGATCTTGTTGTTGGCAAACGCCAGGCCATACGGGGCGTTCAGCTTGTCCGCGAACACGGTCTTCAGTTCGTACTGGCCGTCGCCGTCGGCATCGCGCAGCAGGGTCAGGCGGTTGCCGCTCTTGACCTGGGTATTGCCCTTGGCCTTGATATAGCCGGCGATCACGTCCTTCGGCTTGAGCTTGGCCGCATTGCCGCCGCGGCCTTCGGCTACCAGGATGTCGCCATTCGGCAAGACCAGCGTCTGGCGCGGGATCTGCAGATCGGTCGCGATGGCCGTGACGCTGAAGCCTTCCGGCACGGTCGGCTTCTGGTCGCCCCAGGGCGACGGTTCGGCGATCTTCATGCTCGGCAAGATGCCCCGTTGCGGCTCCGGCAGCGTCGGATCGGCGCCGCGCGACAGCGTCTTGGCGCCCTCGCCTTCGGTGCAGGCGGCCAGCAGCAGGCTCACACCCAGCATCACCAGTGTGCTCGATCGCTTCATGGCGCACCTCCCACGCGTGGATTGAGGCCGACCCAGGCCGCCAGGCAGGCCAGGACGAAGACGATGGCGGACAGCACCAGGCCGGCCGGCATGACGGCCCAGGCATCCTTGGCGTGCTGGAAGGCGTTGAACAGTCCCAGCGCCCAGGTGGCCAGGAGCAGCAGGAAATAGGTCAGCACATGGCCTTTCTTGTGCGGCGCCCGGATCAGGTTGACCAGCGCAAACACCAGGGCCAGTCCGCTGAACAGCTCGGCGCCCGCGATCAGCCAGGACGCAAAATTGCTCCACTGGATCTGGTAGGTGTTGTAGTAGGCGAGATCGCTCAGCAATGCGCCCAGGAAGAGCGAGACGCTGCCCGCAAGCAGGATGGTATGAAGCGTGCCCGGCGCGCTGCGGTATGCCGGGTTCGCTGTAACGACAGTCGACATCGGATTGTCCTTGATAGTGATTGTGTTATTCAAATCATATCGAGTCGATCGATGTCCTGGCGCATGGTTGAGCCAGCGTTCAATTTCTATTAAAACTTGCGCGACGGTGAGGATGAAGCCGAGGCCGGGTATCAGCCCGCTCTTGGTGCGCAGCCAGCACCAGTCCAGGATGCGGGCCGACCGACGCTTTTCTCTTCGCTCAGTCGAACACCGGCGTCTCCACGCCCAGCAATTTGTGGATCTTCGGCGACGTCGTCGTATACAACATGTGCGTCATTTTGTCGGGGAAGACATAGGCCGCTGCGCCGAAGGCCGCCAGCGCCGCCTCGTGAAAGCCCGACAGGATCAGTTTCTTCTTGCCGGGATAGGTATTGATGTCGCCGACGGCATAGATGCCCGGCTCGCTGGTCTCGAACGTCGCGGTATCGCGCACCCGCAACTGGCGCATCTCCATGTCCAGTCCCCAGTCCACGATCGGTCCCAGCATCGGCAGCAGGCCGAAGAACACCATCAGGACGTCGGCCGGCACGCGCCGGGTGACGCCGTCGCCGCCTGCCACCTTCACTTCGGACAGCCGGCCGCCCTGCACGTCGAAGCCCGTGACCTGGCCGGAGATGAACTGCATCTCCTGCGCCTCGCACAGCTGCTTCATCTTCGCGATCGAGGCCGGGGCGGCGCGGAAACCGTCGCGGCGGTGCACCAGCACCACCGATGCGGCCTTGCCCGCGAATTCCAGCGCCCAGTCCAGCGCCGCATCCCCGCCCCCGCAGATCACCAGCTGCCGGCCGTGGAAGCGCTCGGGGTGCTTGACCCGGTAGAACAGCTGGCTGCCCTCGAAGCGGTCGATGCCGGCCACTTTCAGCTTGCGCGGCTGGAAGGCGCCGACGCCGGCCGCGATGATCACCGTCCTGGCGATGAAGCGCGTGCCGAGCGAGGTCTCGAGGTCGAAGCGACGGTCGGCGCGCCGCTGCAGCAGCGTGACTTCCTGCCCCAGGTGGAAGGTCGGCGCGAACGGCGCGATCTGCCGCAGCAGGTTGTCGGTCAGTTCGCGCCCGGTGAGCACGGGCGCCGCCGGGATGTCGTAGATCGGCTTGTCCGGATACAGCTCCATGCACTGGCCGCCCACCGCGCCCAGCGAATCGATCACGTGGGCGCGGATATCCAGCAAGCCCAGCTCGAAGACCTGGAACAGGCCGACGGGGCCGGCGCCGACGATCACGGCGTCGGCTTCGATGGCGCCGCCCGACGCCTGGAATGCGGGCCTGGAGAGATGGGTCGTTTCAACTGGCTTGTTCATGTTTGCTCCTTCTGCCGGCTTGGCTGCATGGTGTCGTCGATGCGCGTAAAACGCGATGGCGCCGCCGGCGCCGGGCGCTTGCCGGGCGGGCGGACTTCAACGTTATAAATCCTCAAGCTCACTTGAGGTCAAGGAAAAGCCGCCATTCCGGCCCGCTTGCCACTGTTGCGCCTGGCCGGCAATCTCGTCCTTTATGCCAATAAACAGACGACAAGGAAGAACCGAGCAATTACAATCGTCGTTATTTCCCACGGGCAAGCAAACAGCTGCTGTAGCGCTGACGACATCCCATGATCACACCGACACCAACCACCTCCGCGCCGTCGCGGGCCCGGTTCCCCGGGAGCGCGGCATGAACCAGATGACGCCCCCTGGCGCCAATCCCGAGATCGAGCAGCACCGGCGCGCCGTGCGCAAGAAACCGCGCGATGCGAACGCCCACGCCCTGCTGGGTCTGTCCCTGCTGCGCCAGCGCCAGCTCGACGAGGGCGTGCGCGCGCTGCAGCGCGCGTTCGAGCTCAAGGTCAGGCAGCCGGAACTGCATGCGGTGCTGGCCGCCGCCCTGTTCGAACTGGAGCGCTACGAAGAAGCGGCCGCCAGCTACCGCCAGGCGCTGCGCGTCCAGGACGCCGCCGACCTGCAGCGGGGCCTGGCCGACTCCCTGTCCAGGCTCGGCCGCCACCAGCAGGCCGAGGACAGCGCCCGGCGCGCGGTCGCGCTGAAGCCGGACGACGTCGGTTCGCACCTGCTCCTGGTGGGCGCCTTGTACAAGCAACAACGCCTCGAAGAGGCGGCCGACGTGCTGCGGCGCGTCCTCAAACTCGAGCCGCAGCGCACGGACGCCCGTTACGACCTCGGCTACGTCCTGTACTCGCTGCACCGGCACAAGGAGGCGCTGGCCTGCATGGAGCGGGTCGTCGCCGAGCAGCCGGCCCACCTGAATGCGCTGCGCCATATCGGCCTGTGCCGGCGTGCGCTGGGCAAGGTCGACGACGCGGTCGTCATCCTCGAAGAAGCCGTGGCGCGCGAACCGGACAACGGGCAGCTGGTCGCGGAACTGGCCGGCACGCTCCACATGCTCGGCCGCCTGCCGGAAGCGGTGGCCATGTCCCGGCGCGCGCAGGAGCTCGATCCGGCCAATATCATGGCGCTGCGCACCGGAATCCATACCCGTTTCGCCCTCGGCGAATGGCAGGAAGCGCTGCGCCTGGCGCGCGAACTCCTGGCGCACGCCCCGAGCCCGGAACACCACAGCATGCTGCTGTTCATCCTGAGCCATTGCTGCCAGGATGGAGATGAGCTCACGCGCGAGCATTTCGCCTATGGCGAGCGGTGGGAAACGCCGCTGCGCGCGCTGCGCCAGCCGCACGCCAACGTGCGCGACCCGCAGCGCAAGCTGCGCATCGGGCTGGTGTCGGGCGACCTGTACCGGCACGCGGTCGCGCGCTTCATCGCGCCGGTCCTGCGCACCCTCAAGAACAGCACGCAGGTCGAGTTCTACGTCTACCACAACCAGGTCAAGGAAGACGAGATGACGCACACGATGCGCGCCGACGTGGCGGCATGGCGGTCGATCATGCATCTCGACGACGCGGCCGCCGAGCGCCTGATCCGCGCGGATGCGATCGACATCCTGATCGACCTGTCCGGCCACTCGGCATTGAACCGCCTGCCCCTGTTTGCGCGCAAGCCGGCGCCGGTCCAGGCGACCTGGATCGGCTACGCGGGCACGACCGGCCTGGAAGCGGTGGACTACATCCTGGGCGACCGTTTCTGGCTGCCCGGCACGCGCTACGACCGGCAGTTCACCGAAAACATCGTGCGGCTGCCGATGTTCGTGCTGTTTTTGCCGGAGCCGACCGCGCCGCCGGTCAATCCCCTGCCCGCCCTGGAGAACGGCTATATCACCTTCGGCAGCTTCCACCGCGCCAGCAAGCTGGGACAGGACGTGATCAGGCAATGGTCGCTGCTGCTGCACGCCATCCCGACCGCGAAAATGCTGCTGGGCGGCATGCAGGAGGGGATCGACGACGTGCTGGTCGACTGGTTCGCCCAGGAAGGCATTCCGCGCGAGCGGCTGCTGTTGCGCGAGCGCGCCGGCATGTACCATTACCTGAAGCAGCATTACGAGGTCGACATCTGCCTCAGTCCCTTCCCCTACAGCGGCGGGACCACGATCGGCCATGCCCTGTGGATGGGCGTGCCGACCCTGGCCACGGTCGGAGCAACCAATCCCAGCCACGCGGCGGCGGCATTCATGATGCATCTCGGCCTGGGCGCCTTCGTCACCGAGAGCGAAGAGACCTACGTCAAGCTCGGCGCCCTCCTGTCCGAGAACGTGTCGGCGCTGGCGACCATGCGCCAGACCATGCGCCAGCGCTTCCTGGAGTCGCCCCTCGGCTATCCGGCCATCCTCGGCGCGTCGTTCGAGATCGCGATGCGGCGCATGTGGACCCGCTGGTGCGATGGGCAGGAGGCGGCGCCGTTCCCGGTCAGCCTGGCCGATGTGGAGGCCTATGGACGGCAGCCGGCCGCGCCGGACTGATTCTGCCGGAGGGGGCGACTGCCCCCTTTCTCTTATCTGCAAAAAAATTTCTCAAAAGAATTTAATGCCGTAGCGAAACTGGTCGCCTTGTACAGTGGAGAGCGAGTGACGCGCTCGAATTTCCAGATAATGCTGTACCAACAGGAGCTACCATGCTGAGCCTTCACACCAACAACGCCGCTCTGTCCGCGCAGAATTCGATCGCGAAAACCCAGAGCTCGCTGTCGACTTCGATGACCCGCCTGTCGACCGGCTACCGTATCAATTCGGCCATGGACGACGCCGCCGGCCTGCAGATCGCTTCGCGCCTGAAAGCCCAGACCTCGGGCATGACCGTGGCGATGCGCAACACCCAGAACTCGACCTCGATGCTGCAGACCGCCGAAGGCGCGCTGGACGAAGTGTCGAACATGCTGATCCGCATGAAGGACCTGGCAACCCAGGCCGCCGACCAGTCGTCGACCGACGACGACAAGACCGCCATGCAGGCCGAATACGACGCCCTGGGCCTGGAACTGGCCAACGTCCTGGACAACACCAAGTTCGGTGGCGAAGCCCTGCTGGTCGGCGGCACGCTCGCCAACGCGATGACCTTCCAGATCGGCGCCTCGTCGGACGAGACCATGGAAATCAACCTGTCGACCGACCTGGCGTCGGTCGTCACCGACGTGACCTCGGCCACCGCCAACTACGCCGGCACCGCCGGCGGCACCGAGCTGACCGACAATGCGAACGCCACCATCGGCACCCTGGAAGACGCGCTGGCGTCGGTCAACAAGGTGCGTTCGGGCCTGGGCGCCGCCGCCAACCGCCTGGAACACGTGTACAACAACCTGTCCAACATCAGCACCAACACCAAGGCCGCGACCGGCACCATCATGGACGTCGACTTCGCCAGCGAAAGCGCGAACATGACCTCCAATCAGATGCTGCTGCAAGCCTCGACCGCCATGCTGAAGCAGTCGAACAGCATGTCCTCGATGGTCATGTCGCTGCTGCAGTAATCACCGCAAGACCGGGCTTGCGGCCGGGTTCCGAGCGGACCCGGCCCGGCAACACGCGAAAGGCCAGCCCCTGCGGTTGGCCTTTTTTACATTCCTGAACGGGGTCCATCATGGCCAGCGTCTCTTCCCTTCCCGCCCTGCCTCCACTCGTCACGCCGCCTTCCACGCCGGCGCTGCCGGTCGGCGCCGTCGCCGCGGCCGCCCCGGTCGCCCTGCTCGCGGGGGGCGCCGACGGGCCGCCGCTGCCGTTCTCGCAAGCGCTGTCCACGGGCGCCGGCACGCCGGCCCAGGCGCCGGAATCCGGCGCCGAGGGGACGGCCATGCGTCCCGACCAGGCGATCATGGCGCGCCAGCTGGCCTACCAGCAGATGGACGCCGCCGGCCTGGCGCGCGCCTGGCGCACCCAGGTGCGCAACCACGGCAGCCAGCTGGCCAGCCGCGCCCTGGCCAGCAGCGCCGGCCAGCTGTCGCCGGCCCTGCTGGCGGCGGCGCAACAGGGCCAGGTGGTGGGCCAGGCGATGCGCCAGCCCGAGCTGCTGGCGGCCCATCCGGACGCCTGGCGCTTCACGGTGCATGGCGCCGGCCAGGCGCCCCAGCACCTGGAAGTCCTGTCGCGCGACCCCGACCAGCCGCCGGGACGCCGCCGGCGCCTGCGCGCCGCCCTGCGCCTGGCGCTGCAACTGGCCGACGGCAGCACCGTCGTGGTCGAGGTCGAACCGCTGCCCGGAGGCGTCGCACTGACGCTATGCGGGGCCGATGCGCGCACCCTCACGCGCCTGCGCTGGCTGCAGCCGGAGCTGGAAAGCGCGCTCGGCCGCGCCGGGTTGAAGGTGCTGCGCTGGCAGTTCCGCGACCGCCTACCGACCGAGCACAGCCACGCCCTGCGCACCAATGCCGAGGCGGTGGCCCAGGCCCTGAGCCCGGCGGTGTTCCGCGCGGTGGCCGAGCTGGCGCTGCTGCTCCCGGCGGTCGAGCAACCCGCACGGGAAGCCTGAGCGCGCCGCTATCCAGGTATGAAATATTTTCGAGAAAATTTCTCAAAAGAATTTAATGCCGTAGCGAAACTGGTCGCCTTGTACAGTGGAGAGCGAGTGACGCACTCGAATTTCCAGATAATGTAGTACCAACAGGAGTTACCATGCTGAGCCTTCACACCAACAACGCCGCACTGTCCGCACAGAATTCGATCGCGCGCACCCAGAGCTCGCTGTCGACCTCGATGACCCGCCTGTCGACCGGCTACCGCATCAACTCGGCCATGGACGACGCCGCCGGCCTGCAGATCGCTTCGCGCCTGAAAGCCCAGACCTCGGGCATGACCGTGGCGATGCGCAACACCCAGAACTCGACCTCGATGCTGCAGACCGCCGAAGGCGCGCTGGACGAAGTGTCGAACATGCTGGTCCGCATGAAGGACCTGGCGACCCAGGCCGCCGACCAGTCGTCGACCGACGACGACAAGACCGCCATGCAGGCCGAATACGATGCACTGGGCCTGGAACTGGCCAACGTCCTGAAGAACACCAAGTTCGGCGGCGAAACCCTGCTGGTCGGCGGCACCGTCGACGGCGCCATGACCTTCCAGATCGGCGCCTCGTCGGACGAGACCATGGAAATCGACCTGTCGGACGACATGAGCTCGCTGGCCGATGCCGCCTCGGCCGTCTCGACCAACTACACCGCCGCTTCCACCGGCACCGAACTGACCGGCACCAATGCAAACGGCACCATCGACGACCTGGAAACCGCGCTGGACGCGGTGAGCAAGGTCCGTTCGGGCCTGGGCGCCGCCGCCAACCGCCTGGAACACGTGTACAATAACCTGTCCAACATCAGCACCAACACCAAGGCCGCGACCGGCACCATCATGGACGTCGACTTCGCCAGCGAAAGCGCGAACATGACCTCCAACCAGATGCTGCTGCAAGCCTCGACCGCCATGCTGAAGCAATCGAACAGCATGTCGTCGATGGTCATGTCGCTGCTGCAGTAATCGTCATCGGCCAGGCCCGGGCTTCCCGGGTCCGCCAATGCAAAAAGGCCAACCTCGCGGTTGGCCTTTTTCATTGGCGCAGCCGGATCGTCTCATCCGTGCGCGACGATGTCGATGATCCGGTCGACGTCGGCATCGGCCAGGGCCGGATAGATCGGCAGGCACAGCACCCTGGCGGCGGCCGCCGTCGCCACCGGCAGGTTGTCGCGGCGCGCCGACGCCAGCCCCCGGTACATCGGGAAGTCCGTGATCAGGGGATAGAAGTAGCGGCGCGGATGGATGTCATGGCGCTTCAGGCGGTGATACAGCTCGTCGCGGCTGGCGCCGTACTCCGGCTCGACCAGGATCGGGAAATAGGAGTGGTTCGCGACCTTCTCGCCCGCACGGTCCACGCAGCGGATCCCGGCCACCGGCGCCAGCCGCGCGCGGTAACGCGCATCGATCTGGCGCCGCCGTTCGATCGCCGCGTCCACGCTCTTGAGCTGGAGCATGCCGAATGCCGCGTTGATCTCGCTCATCTTGCCGTTGATGCCGGGTGCGACGACGGTGACCTCGTCGACGAAGCCGAAGTTCTTCAGGTGATCGATGCGCTGCTTGGTGCGGCGGTCCGGGCAGACGATGGCGCCGCCCTCGAAGGTGTTGAAGACCTTGGTGGCATGGAAGCTGAGCACGGACAGGTCGCCATGGCGCAGGATGCTGCCGCCGGCGTCCTCGACCCCGAAGGCGTGGGCGGCGTCGTAGATCACCTTCAGGTTGTAGTTGTCCGCGATCTTTTCGATCGCCGCGACGTCGCAGGGATGGCCGTAGCAATGCACCGGCAGGATGGCGGTGGTGTGCGGCGTGATCGCCGCCTCGATCCGCGCCGGGTCGAGGTTCAGGCTGCCCGGCTCGACGTCGGCGAACACCGGGGTGATGCCGTTCCAGAGCAGCGAATGGGCGGTGGCCACGAACGAGTATGGCGTCGTGATGACTTCGCCGGTGATGCGCGCGGCCTGCAGGGCGGTCACCAGCGCCAGCGTGCCGTTCGAGAACAGGGCCAGGTGCTCCACGCCCAGGTAGTCGCACAAGGCCTGCTCGAGCTGCTGGTGGAACGGTCCGCCATTGGTCAGGATCCGCTTGTCCCAGATCTCCTGCAGGTAGGGATAGAACTCTTCCAGCGGCGGCAGATGCGGCTGGGTCACGTAGATCGGTTTCGCGTCACTCATGCTTTGCTCCTCCAGGGGACACGGCGCCGCGCCCCCGCCTGCGTCAGCCCACCGTCCCCACGATCGACACGTCGCGGTTCTCGGGAATCTCGTTATACGACAGCACGTGCAGCCCCGGCGCGAACAGGCGCGCATAGCGCGCCAGCAGCGGGCGCACCTGCGGCAGCACCAGCAGCAGCGGCGGCGTATGCTGCTGCTTCATCTGCTCGCGCGCCACCGGCATATTGATCTGCAGCTGGGACAGCAGCTGCGGGTCGATCGGGTAATTATCCAGCACTACCTTGCCGCCGCCGTTCTGACGCGCCTGGTTCAGGGAACCGAGCAGCATGTTCTCCAGTTCGGCCGACAGGTTAAAGGCCGGCATCTCCTTCTTCTTGCCGAACAGCGTCGAGACGATCTGGCGCCGCAGCGCGCAGCGCACCTCGGCCGCCAGCAGGATCGGATCCTTGGTCGTCTCCGAGCTGTCGAGCAGGGTGGTGGCGATCACCACGATGTCCTTGAGCGACACGCCCTCGGCCAGCAGCACGCGGAACACGCGCAGCAGCTGGGTATGGGTGAGCGCCTTTTCCAGCGCCGCGGCCAGCTTGGGCGACAAGGCGGTGAGGCGTTCCAGGATCGCCGGCACGTCTTCGTGGCGGAACAGCTCGTGCAGGTATTCGCGCACCACCTTCGAGACGTGGGTCGCGATCGCGCTCGGCACCTCGACCACCTGGTAGCCCAGGCCCAGCGCATGCGCCTTCTGGCCCGGTTCGATCCAGGTGATGGCCATGCCGTAGGCCGGCTCGATGCCGGGGATGCCGTCGAGTTCGCCGTACACGTTCGGCGACGGGATCGCCAGCAGGTGCTCGGGCATCACCTCGGCCTCGGCCACGACGGTGCCGGACAGGCTGATCGAGTACTGGGTCGGGCGCAGCGCCAGGTCGTCGCGCACCGCAATCGCCGGCAGCAGCATGCCCATCTGTTCCGACAGGCTCTGGCGCACGCCCTTGATGCGCTTGACCAGCGGCTCGCCCTGGGCGCGGTCGACCATGCCGACCAGCTTGTAGCCCACCGCCACCGTGACCGGCTGCACCACCGGCAAGGCCTGCCAGTCGAGATCCGGCGCGCGCTCGTCGCGCAGCGCGGCCTCGATCTTGGCCACGCCGGCGACGTCGGGCGCTTTCACTCTCTTCGACATGTTCCAGCCGACATAAGCCAGCACGGCGGCCGCCGCCGTGAAGAACCACCACGGCATGCCCGGCACCATGGCCATGATGAACATCACGCCGGCCGCCGAGAACAGCACCGCCGGCTGGGCCAGCAGCTGGTCGCTCACCTGCTTCTCGAGGTCGCCCGATTCGCCGATGCGGGTCACCAGGATCGCTGCCGCCGCCGACAGCAGCAGCGCCGGGATCTGGGCCACCAGGCCGTCACCGATGGTGAGCAGCGCATAGACGCGGAACGCCTCGCCCATCGGCAGGTCATGCATCAGGGCGCCGATCGCGACGCCGCCCACCAGGTTGATGATCAGGATCAGGATCGAGGCGATGGCGTCGCCGCGCACGAACTTCGAGGCGCCGTCCATGGCGCCGTAGAAATCGGCCTCCGACGCCACGTCCTTGCGCCGGATGGTGGCCTGCTCCTGGTTGACCAGGCCCGCGTTCAGGTCGGCGTCGATCGCCATCTGCTTGCCCGGCAGCGCATCCAGGGTGAAGCGCGCCGACACTTCCGAGATGCGCTCGGCGCCCTTGGTGACGACGATGAAGTTGATGATCATGAGGATCACGAACACCACCAGGCCGACCACGAAGTTGCCTCCGATGACGACGTTGCCGAAGGCTTCGATCACCTGGCCGGCGGCATGCGTGCCTTCGTGGCCGTGCAGCAGCACGACACGCGTCGAAGCGACATTCAGCGCCAGGCGCATCAGTGTCGTGCCCAAGATCACGGTCGGGAACACGGCGAAGTCGAGCGGACGCTTGGCCGTCACCGACACCAGGATCACGATCAGCGCCAGCACGATGTTGAAGGTGAACAGCACGTCCAGCAGGATCGGCGGCAGCGGCAGGATGATCATGCCCAGCAGCGCGATCAGGAAGACCGGGGCCGCGTACTTCTGGCGCCGCAGCTCCTGGATGACGCTGTTGATCGTGTTCATGAAGTTCATTCTTTCTTCTCACTCAGGTGGGATGGCACGTCCATCTCGTTGGGGAACCGTGGGGGCGCCTGGCGCCGGCCGGCACGGAACGCATTCAGTTGTAAAACGTAGTTCAGCACCTGCGACACCGCCTGGTACAGCTGGGCCGGGATCTGCTGCTGCACCTGGCTGGTGTTGTAGATGGCGCGCGCCAGCGGCGGCAGGGTCAGGGTCTCGACGTTGTTCTCTTTCGCCACCTGGCGGATGTACAACGCCATCTCGTCCACGCCCTTGGCCACCACGAACGGCGCCTCGGCGCGCGCGGTGTCGTACTTGAGCGCCACCGCATAGTGTTCCGGATTGACGATCACGACGTCGGCGGTCGGCACCGTGCTGCGCACGCTGCGCCGGGCCAGTTGCTGCTGCAGCTGGCGGATGCGCTGCTTGACCTCGGGGCGGCCCTCGTTGCTCTTGTGTTCTTCCTTGATCTCCTGCTTGCTCATGCGCTGGTTGCGCATGAACAGCCAGTGCTGCACCGGCACGTCGATCACGGCGAACACCACGAACACCGCCACCATCGCCATCAGGGCGTCGAAGGCCAGGCCGCTGCCGGCGGCGATGGCATCCTGCAGCGGCATGCGCTGCAGCTCGACGTAGGCCTTCATGCCGGCGCGCGACACCATCCACAGCACCACGCCCAGCATGACGGCCTTGCCGAACGAGGTGAGAAAACCCACCCAGTGCTTTTGCGAGAACAGGTTGCCCAGGTTGGTGATGGGGCTGAAGCGGCTGAACTTGGGCTGCAGGTTCTTGCCGCTGGCGATGAAGCCGCCCGGCACCACGCCGGCCACGACGATCGCCAGCGGCACCGCCAGCAGCGGCAGCACCATCTGCACCAGCAGCATCACGCCGGCGCCGAACACGGTCGACAGCGCGTTCTCGATGTCGCCGGCCGCGCCCATGGGCACGAACACCAGGCGGAACAGGTGGCGCATGTCTTCCAGGTAGCCGGGCGCCATCAAGGAGAACAGCTTCAGGCTGATCAGGATGCCGACCGCCGTCGCCAGGTCGCGCGAGCGCACCACCTGGCCCTCCTGGCGCGCTTTCCTGAGCTTTTGCGCCGAGGGCTTTTCGGTCTTGTCGCCACCGCTGTTGTTATCCGCCACGGGCCATCCTCATCTGTTCGGTCAGCATCTCGAGCACCTGGTTGGTCATCGACACGTAGTGCTCGGGAATGAAGCGCACCAGTTGGATCAACATCAACAGGCCGAAGATCGTGACCAGCGCGAAGCCCAGCGAAAACAGGTTCAGGCTGGGCGCGACCCGGTTCAGGAAACCAAAGCCCATCTGCACCACGATGGTCGAGAACACGATCGGCAATGCCAGCAGCACGGCGGCGGCGAACACCCAGCCGACATTCAGCGCCACCGCCTCCAGCAGCATCGGCGGCACGCCCGAGCCGACCGGCCACGCATGGAAGCTCTGGCCCAGCACCGCGACCAGCACCAGGTGGCCGTCGATGGCGAAGAACACCAGCATCGCCACCAGCGACATCAGGCCCGAGATCACGTCCGACACCTGACCGTTGACCGGATCGTTCATCTGCGCCATCGAAAAGCCGATCTGGCTCGAGGCCAGGAAGCCCAGCATGGTGACGGCCGCCATCGCGAACTGCAGGGCCAGGCCCAGCACGCCGCCGATCACGGCCTGCTCGAACATGGCGACCACGCCAGAGAGCGAGAACGGATCGGGAGCCGCCATGCCGGCGCGCGTGGTCAGCGGCAGCATCAGGAACGACAGCACGATCGCCAGCAGCGCCCGCACCGGCACCGGGATGGCGCCGTCGCCCATCACCGGCGCGGTGACCATCATGGCCATGATGCGGCAGAACGGCCACCACAGGGCGCCGATCAGCGGCATCAGGAAGCCGAACAGCTCGATGCCCATTCAACCCACCAGGGTCGCCGCGCGCTGGAACACCGAGACGCAGTAATCCATCAGCCGGGTCGTCATCCAGTGGCCGGCCAGGATCACCGCCAGCAGGGTCACCAGCAGGCGCGGCAGGAAGCTCAGGGTCTGTTCGTTGATCTGGGTCGCGGCCTGGAACAGCGCCACCACCAGGCCCATGACCAGGCCCGGGATGACCAGCACCATCACCAGCAGCATCACGATCTGCAGGGCCTCGACCACCAGGTCGACGGCGATATCGGGACTCATGTTCGTCGCTCTCTCGTACAGGAATGGCCGGCTAGTAGCCGTGGATGCTGCCCACCAGCGTGCTCACCGTCAGCGTCCAGCCGTCGACCAGCACGAACAGCAGCAGCTTGAACGGCAGCGAGATCACCAGCGGCGACAGCATCATCATGCCCATCGCCATCAGCACCGACGCCACCACCAGGTCGATGATCAGGAAGGGAATGAACAGCATGGCGCCGATCTGGAACGCGGTCTTCAGTTCGGACAGCACGAAGGCGGCCAGCTTGACCGGGAAGCTGTGCTGCTGCGGCTGCGCATAGTCGGGTTCACCGGCCAGGCGCGCGACCTGCGCCAGCGAGGCCTTGCTGGTCTGGGCCAGCATGAAGCGCGACACCGGCACTTCGGCGATCCGCAGCGCCTGCTCCAGGCCGATCTTGTCCTGGTCGTAGGGCAGGAACGCCTCTTTCCATACCTGCTCGCCGATCGGACGCATCACCAGGATGGTCAGGATCAGGGCGATGCCGGTGATGATCCGGGTGGGCAGGCCCTGCTGCAGGCCGAGGGCCTGGCGCAGCAGCGACAGCACGATCACGAAGCGGGTGAAGCAGGTCATCATCATGATCATCACGGGCAGCAGCCCGAGCAGGGTCATGATGACCAGGATCTGCGACTTGACGCTCATGCCGGAGCTGGTCGCATCGGCGCCCGGGATGACGCCGGCCAGCAGGTCCTGGTTCTGGGCCAGCGCCGGGGACGACAGCAGCAGGCCGCCCAGCAGCGCGCCGAGCAGCAGCGCGCCCGGCGGCGCGCTGCGGGTGACACGCATCATGGCGCGAGCATGTCCAGGTTCAGGCCGTCCAGGTCGATCACCTTCAGGCCATACTGCTCGCCCGCGACCACCACCTCGGCGCGCCCGATCGGGGTGCCGTTGACCTTGATCACCAGCGGCTCGCCGGCCAGCGAATCGAGCGGCAGCACCGACGATGGCTGGATATCCATCAGTTCCTGCAGCGAGACGCGGGCCGACCCGACCTCGAGGGTCAGGGTCACCGGGATGCGCCGCATCATCTGCGGCAGCTGGCGTCCGGCCTGGCGGCCGGCCGTGGCGGTCGCACCGTCGACGGCGTCCAGATCATCGATGATCACGTCGCCAGCCAGTTGCTCGTTGAGATTCATGTCCATTATTCGGCGTCTTCAAATGAGGTTAAACACAGCTTGCCCTTGTGCTCGGCCACCGCGGCCGTGAACAGGCGGGAATCGTCGAGCAACACGTCCGCGCGGCCGACCGAGACCGGGATCACGTCGCCGACCTTCAGGCCGAACAGCGTGGCGAGGGTCACTTCCTTGCTCACCAGGCGGCCTTCGAGCTTCACCCGGAGGTGCGATGCCAGCGGCTCGCGCGCCATGCGCACCGCGCCGCGCATGCCGTTGCGGTCGGCCATCAGGCCCTGCAGCACGTGGGCCATCAGGCCGTGATCGAGGCTGATCCACAAGCGCCCTTCCGGCGCCGCCAGGCTGGGGTCGTCGGTGTCGCGCCGGCCGTACTGGGCGCGCAGCACGGCGCGGATCACCCAGCCGGACTTGCCCGGCGCGCCGGCCGGCACGATCGAGGCGCCGCCCTTGGCCAGCTGCGGCGCCGGCGCCGGCGCGGCAGTCCCTGCCGCGGCCAGTCCTTGCGCCACCTGCTCGTCGAGCAGCCGCGTCACCTGTTGGGCCAGGGTCGCGGCCAGGCGCTCCTCGGTGGCGGTCACGCGCTCGAGGCCGGGATCGCGCTGCGGTGCAATATTCGATCCCTGCAGCGGCCCCTGCGTGCGGCGCGCATAGCGGCCTTCGAGCAGGTCCAGCAGCAGGCTGCGTTCGAAAGCGACGGCAGCCAGGCCGTAGGGACCGTTCACGCCCAGCCAGCGCAGCGCGCGGTCGTCGGGAGCGCGCTCGAAGGCGAGGCTTTCGAGACGGAAGGCGCCCCAGTAGCGGCGCCCACCCGGAGAAGCCATCGCGGCGCCGAGCGCCTCGGCCAGGCGCGCCGCGAAGGCCGGCAGCAGATGCACCGGCCGCCCCAGCAGGCAGGGGTCGAGCACCTGGAAATCGCGCGCACGATCTGGTTGATTTATCGACATGTTTGTTGACTAAAAATTACGTTTCGATGACAGCTTTTCATTCTCCACGGCAACAATTATACAGGGAAGTTTTATACAGAAGCTTTGACATTCTTCTTTGATTTCCAACTTGCCGTACGGTAATATCGTGCTGTCGCATCGCAACAACTCGCCCCACTTTCCCGGTTTCCCAGAGGAGAGACGAAGGGAAAGGACAGAAGACAAACGGAAAAAACAAACGTTCGTTCGTTGACCGATGTTTAAGAATTTCACGACTGACCGGGCCAGCAAAAGCCGAAAATCCGCAACTTTTTGTCGCTCGCAAACAACAACGTTTTTACATGGGAACCACGATGGCAACTGAACTTGCCGGCCTGATCCGGGCCGACCTGGCGCAACTGACCAACGACGCGAATCGCCTGGCGATCGCCCCCGCCACTTCCTTCGCCAACCCCGGCGCCGAATCCGGCAACGCCTTTTCCTTCACCCAGGTGATGAAGCAGGCCATCGCCAACGTCGACGCCCAGGACCAGGCGGCCGGCGCGCGCGTGGCCGCAGTCGAGTCCGGCAAGAGCGACGACCTGGTCGGCGCGATGCTGGCCAGCCAGCAAGCCAGCCTGTCGTTCTCGATGCTGATGCAAGTACGCAACAAGGTCATGACGGCCGTCGACGAGCTGATCAAGCTCCCGGTCTAACCATACAGCGAAACTTCCCGTGATCTCCTCCCTCAAGTCCGCCGTCGGCGGCAAGCTGGCCCTGCCCTCGCTGCCGCCCCTGCTGCGCAACAACCTGCCGCTGATGCTCGGCCTGGCCGTGGCGCTCACCGCCGCCATCATGATGTACCTGTGGCAGGACCAGTCCAGCTACAAGCCGGTGTTCGGCGCGCGCGAAAAAGTCGCCGCCGCCGACATGATGTCGGTGCTCGAAGCCGAACAGATTCCCTATCGTGTGCACCCCGAGAGCGGCCAGGTGATGGTCCCGGCCGCCGCGCTGGGCAAGGTGCGCATGCTGCTGGCCGCCAAGGGCGTGACCGCCCAGCTGCCGGCCGGCCTGGAACTGATGGACCGCAACGATCCGCTGGGCGTGTCGCAGTTCGTGCAGGACGTGCGCTTCAGGCGCGGCCTGGAAGGCGAGCTGGCGCAGAGCATCCTGACCATGGACGCGATCGCGTCGGCGCGGGTTCACCTGGCGATCGCCAAGACCAGCTCCTTCGTGACCGCCACTACCGACGGCAACTCGGCCTCGGTGGTGGTCTCGGTGAAACCCGGCCGCGCGCTGTCGAACGAGCAGGTGGCGGCGATCGTCAACCTGGTCTCGGGCAGCGTGCCCGGCCTCAAGCCGCAGCGCGTGTCGCTGGTCGACCAGGCCGGCAACTTCCTGTCGTCGCGGGTCGACCTGGAGGATGGATTCGAAGGCGCGACGCAGGGCGACGCGGCCTCGAAGCGCTACACCGACGAGGTGCGCGCCAACGTCAACGACCTGCTGGCGCCGATCCTGGGCGTCAACAACTACAAGCTCAGCGTGACCGCCGCGGTCGACAACGACCGCATCGAAGAGACCCAGGAAAAATACGGCGAAGCGCCGAAGGTCACCAGCGAGGCGATGCGCGAGGAGATGGAAAAGAACCGCATGGCGCTGGGCGTGCCCGGCACCCTGTCGAACCGCCCGCCGGCGCCGGCCAATCCGGATGCGCTCGATACCGAGGCGCCGGGCGGGAACGGCGAGGACGGCAGCGCGCGCAAGAACGCCACCACCCGCCAGTACGCCTATGACCGTGCGATCACCCAGATCAAGCGCGAACGCGGCCGCCTCAAGAAGCTGTCGGTGGCGGTGGTGCTGAACAATGCCAGCGCCGCCAACGGTCAGGCCTGGACGCCGGCCGAGCTGGCCAACATCAAGACCATCCTGGCCGGCGGCCTGGGCATCGACGCCGCGCGCGGCGACGTGCTGGCCGTCTCGAGCCTGAACTTCCCGGCCGCGCCCGTGGCCCAGGAATGGTGGCAGGAGCGCGACAACGTGGTCGACATGACCAGCTACGCCCTGTGGGCGCTGGGCGCGATCCTCGCTTACTTCCTGCTGGCCCGCCCGCTGCTGCGCGCCGTCACCACGCGCCTGGCGCCGCAACAGCCGCCGCTGGCGCCGGCCACCCCTGCCCTGCCGGGCGCACCGGGCGCCGCAGCCGCCGCGCCCGGCGCGGCCGCGGCCGGCGCATTGCCTGCCGGCGTGGCCGCCCTCGGCGCGCCGGACGCCGCCACCGCGACCAGCCCCGGCGCCGTGGTCCCGCTGCTCGAGAACTACGACCTGCCACCGAGCGGTTCCGCGGTGGACGTCATGGTCGACCACCTGAAGATCCTGGCCGGCAAGGAGCCCGAGCGCGTTGCCGAAGTCGTCAAACAATGGGTACAGAAAAAACATGGCCGACCAGAATAATTTTGAGGACGACGCCGTCGTCCTGACGCCGGTCGAACAGGCCGCGATCGTGTTGCTGTCGATCGGCGAGGAGCAGGCGGCCGCTGTGCTGCGCTGCCTCGAACGCGACGAATTGATGGAACTGACCCAGGTCATGTCGCGCATGAGCGGCATCAAGGTCGATGCCGTCAAGTCGGCGCTCCAGTCCTTCTTCGACGACTACCGCCAGCAAAGTGGCCTGCACGGCGCCTCGCGCAGCTACCTCAAGCGCTCGCTCGACCTGGCGCTGGGCAGCGACATCGCCAACAGCGTGCTCAATACGATCTATGGCGATGCGATCCGCCCGATGATGGCGCGCCTGCAGTACGCCTCGCCGCGCTGGCTGGCCGAATTCGTCTCGAGCGAGCACGTGCAGATGCAGGCCGTGTTCCTGGCCTTCCTGCCGCCGGCGCTGGCTTCCCAGATCCTCGAGGCGCTGCCGGTCGAGGGCCGCGAGTTGGTCTTGCTGAACATGGCGCGCCTGGACGAGATCGACCGCGACGTGCTGCACGAACTCGAAGAGCTGGTCGGCCGCTGCCTGGCCGCGCTGGATACGCAAAGCGCCAGCGTGGAAGGCGTGCGCCAGGTCGCCGACATCCTCAACCGCCTGCAGGACAACCGCGCCGGCATGGTCGAACTGCTGCGCGCCCACGATCCCGAAGTGGTGTCGCAGATCGAGATGTCGATGTACGACTTCTTCATCCTGTCGCGCCAGACCGAACAGGTCATCACCCGCCTGCTCGACGACGTGCCGCTGGAACAGTGGGCGATCGCGCTCAAGGGCGCCGAGGCGCCGCTGCGCGAAGCCATCCTGGCCGCGATGCCGCGCCGCCAGGCCCAGAGCTTCGAAGACCTGATGCGCCGTTCTGGCCCGATCCCGATGTCGCGCATCGAGCAGACCCGCCGCGAGATCATGGCCACCGTCAAGGAACTGGCCGACGCCGGCGAGATCGACATCCAGCTGTTTGCCGAGGCGACCGCGGAATGAAGCAGTTCAGGTCCTATCACTTCCCGCCGCTGCACCAGTTCAGCGCGGCGCGCCCGGCCGGCCCGAACGGCGCGGGCTCGCAGGAGGAATGGCAGAGCGCCCTGGCCGACGGCTATCGCCAGGGCCAGCGCGAAGGCTATGAGGCCGGTCTCGACCAGGGCCGCGCCGAAGGCTATCCGCGCGGCGAGGCCGAGGGCCGCGAGCGCGGGATGGAAGAAGGCCGCGCCGCCGCTCTGGCGCGCTTCGACGAACTGGCGCGTCCGGTCGAGGCCATGCTCGAGGGCCTGTCCCAGCTCAAGGCCGACCTGCGCGCGGCCCAGCGCAACGAAGTCGTCGAACTGGTCGGCAAGATCGCGCGCCAGGTGATCCGCGCCGAACTCGCGCTGCAGCCGGTGCAACTGCTGGCCCTGGTGGAAGAAGCGCTGGCCGTGATGCCGCCGTCGCGCGACGAGGTCGAGGTCTTCCTGAATCCCGAGGAACTGCGCCGGGTGCAGGAACTCGATCCCAAGCGCGCGCGCACCTGGACCCTGCTGCCCGACCCTGCCCTCGAGCCGGGCGAGTGCCGCGTGCGTGCCGGCGACAATGAAGTCGACGCCGGCTGCCAGGGTCGCCTGGCGGCGGTGATGGAGCAGGTCCACGACCAGCTCATGACGGAGGAGCCGACGGCATGATGGCCCTGGCCGACAGCCTGCGTGCGGTCGACATCGGCGCGGTGCCGGTGGCGACGCCGACCGGGCGCCTGGTGGGCGCCCAGGGACTCCTGCTGGAGTCCGTCGGCTGCCGCCTGCACACCGGCCAGCGCTGCCGCATCGAGACCGTCGACGGCGAGTGGCTCGACGCCCAGGTGGTGGGCTTTCGCGACAAGGTGTCGTACCTGATGCCGTTCAAGAAGGCGGCCGGCCTGGCCACCGGCGCGCGCGTGCTGCCCACGCCGGACAAGAGCGACCTGATGATCGGACCTTCGTGGCTGGGCCGCATGGTCAACGGCCTGGGCGAGCCGATCGACGGCCTGGGCCGCCTTGGCGGCGACCAGCCGCTGTCGACCACCCCGCCGCGCGTCAATCCCCTCAGGAAGGCGCCGGTCGAGGAACCGCTCGACGTCGGCGTGCGCGCCATCAATGCCATGCTCACCATCGGCAAGGGCCAGCGCGTCGGCCTGATGGCCGGCTCCGGGGTCGGCAAGTCGGTGCTGCTGGGCCTGATCACGCGCCAGACCGTGGCCGACGTGATCGTGGTCGGCCTGATCGGCGAACGTAACCGCGAGGTGCGCGAGTTCGTCGAGCGCTCGCTCGGCCCGGAAGGCCTGAAACGCGCCGTATTGGTGGTGGCCCCGGCCGATGAAAGCCCGCTGATGCGCGTGATGGCGACCGAGATGTGCCATTCGATCGCCGCCCATTTCCGCGACCGCGGCCTGAACGTGCTGCTGCTGTGCGATTCGCTGACCCGCTACGCGATGGCGCTGCGCGAAGTCGCGCTGTCGCTGGGCGAGCCGCCGGCCACCCGCGGCTATCCGCCGTCGGTGTTCTCGAACCTGCCGCAACTGGTCGAATCGGCCGGCAATGGCGAACATCCGCAAGGCAGCATGAGCGCCATCTACACGGTGCTGGCCGAGGGCGACGACCAACAGGATCCGGTGGTCGACTCGGCGCGCGCGATCCTCGACGGCCACATCGTGCTGACCCGCGAACTGGCCGAGCGCGGCCACTATCCGGCGATCGACGTCGCCCAGTCGATCTCGCGCTGCATGGCCCAGGTGGTGCCGCAGGAGCACGCGCTGGCCGCGCGCAAATTGAAAGCCGCGATGGCGCGCCATGCGCGCGTGCGCGACCTGATCCCGCTCGGCGCCTACGTCCCGGGCGCCGATCCGGAAACCGACCGCGCGGTGCAGCTGCAGCCGCAGTTCGAAGCCTTCCTGTGCCAGGGCACGCGCGAGGCGGCGCCGATGGCCGGCTGCGTCGCCGCCCTGAAGGAGATGATGGCATGAAGCGCGAACAGACGATCCGGAGCCTGGACACCCTGGTGCAGCTGCGCTCCACCCAGGTCGACCGCCTGCAGGCCGACCTGGCCAGCCAGGAAGCGACCCGGGTGCGCTACCAGGTCAACCTGGAGCGCCTGGCGCTGCTGGCCGAAGGCAGCGGCGCGTCCGGCGCCACGCTGGCGCTCAACCCGGTGCTGGCCCTGAACTGCGGCGCCTACAAGCAGGGCGTGCTGGCGCTGGCCGACAGCCACCGCACCGACCTGGCGCTGCACGAAGCGAACATGGCGGTCGCGCAGGGCCGCCTGAAGGATGCCTGGGTACGGCGCGAGCTGCTGGGCAAGGTGCTGGTGCGCGAGCAGGATGCGCTGGCAGTCGAACAGGAACGCGCTACAAGAAAGCGCGAAGACGATATCGCCACCCAATCGTGGATGGCCGGAAAACCGGGCGGCCTGGCCGCGGCATGAACGACGCACACGAATAGACCAAGGAGCACGCATGGCAACTGCAATCACCGCACCAACCTACGATCCGATCCCGACCGCGAACGACCTGGCCGACAAGTACATCGCTTCGCGCCAGGCGATCCTGAACGCCCAGACGACGGCCGCCAGCGCCACCGAAAAAGGCTTGTCCGACCTGAGCTCGGCGCTGTCGGCATTCCAGACCAGCCTGTCTTCGCTCACCGGCCTGAACAAGACCATGTACGCGCAGTCGGCGGTGTTCGGCGACGCCGCCATCGGCAGCGCCACCGCCACCAGCACCGCGGCGGCCGGCACCTATTCCTTCTTCGTCAAGCAACTGGCCGCGGCCAGCCAGGTGTCGTACGCGGGCCTGGGCAACGCGACCGGCGTCAGCGGCAAGCTGGACATCCAGATGGGCGGCGTCGACGGCACGTCGTTCGAGGTGGACCTGGGCGCCACCGCGCGCGACCTGACCCCGCGCGAACTGGCGGCCGCCATCAACGCCGCCGAAGGCAACGACGGCAAGGTCGTGGCCTCGGTGGTCAACACCGGCAACGGCACCTCGGAACTGGTGCTCACCGCCAAGGACACCGGCGCCGCCTCGAAGATCACGATCGACGCCAGCGGCCTGCAAGGCGACCTCGACGGCAACCCGCTCGCCGCCAAGCTCGGCGCCGGCAACCTGCGCACGCTGGTCGACGGGGTCGACGCCGAAATCCACGTCGGCGGCGAAGGCGGCACCGCGATCACCCAGGCCAGCAATACCTTCACCGCGATCGACGGCGTCAAGATGACCTTCACCAAGGCCCAGGCATCGGGCGCCGCCCCGGTCTCGCTGACGGTGGGCCCCGACAACACGTCGACCCTCGCCAACGTGCAGGCCTTCGTCGACGCCTTCAACAAGCTCAAGACCACGCTGACCAAGCTCACCGCCGGCAACGACCCGTCCACCTCGGCCGACGACGGCGCCTTCGCCCGCGACGGCGGCGTGCGCGCGCTGGCGGACCGCCTGGCCGCCCTGCTGCGTCCGGGCACCGGCGAATCGCTCGCCACCTACGGCATCATCGCCACCCGCAGCGGCACGCTCGAGGTGAATTCGGACCGCCTGCTGGCCCAGCTGGCACGCAACCCGACCGGCCTCGATACGGTGATTGGCGCCGCCTCCGCCTCGAATCCGACCGGCGTCGCCGGCGAACTCGACAAATACCTGAAATCCTGGAGCAACGGCATCGACGGCCAGATCAAGCAGCGCCGCGACCAGAACGGCACCTTGCAGACGCGGCTGGCGGATCGCCAGGCCACGCTCGACCTGCAGCACAAGGCCGCCTACGACCGCTACCTGCGCCAGTTCACGCAACTGCAGTCGATGCAGGGCGTGATGAACCATAACGTGTCGCTGTTCGACGCCCTGTTCGGCAACGACCAAGACTAAGAGAGCCCCACCATCATGTCCTATCAGGAAGCCTACGGCAGCTACCACGCCGTCAACCTGGACGCCCAGACGTCGCGCGCCTCGCCGGTCGAGCTGGTCCTGTTGCTCACCGACGGCCTGCTCGACGAGCTGGCGCGCGCGCGCGCCCACATCGTGGCGCGCCGCTACGAGGCCAAGGCCAAGAGCATCGACAAATGCGTCGAGATCATCAATGGCCTGTCGAGTTCGCTCGATTTCGAGAGCGGTGGCGAGACCGTGGCCAACCTGGCCCGCATCTACGACTTCTGCGCCCACCGCCTGAACGGCGCCGGCATCAAGCTCGACCCCACCATGGTCGACGAGGTGATCCAGGTCCTGACCACCATCCGCCAGGGCTGGAAAGGCGTGCAGGAACGCAATGGATAGGAGCGCCGCCATCGAGCGCCTGGCAACGCAGCTGCGCGACGCGAGCGCAGGCGCCGATTGGGACCTGCTGGAACGCGCGGCGCGCGCGCTCGGGCCGCAGTTGCAGGCGCTGGCCGGACGCGGAGACTGGAGCGCGCGCGAACGCGCCGCCCTGGCCCGGCTGCGCGCGGCCCACGATGGCGCCGCCCGCGCCAGCGCCGATGCGGCGTCGCACCTGCAAGCCCAGCTGGGCGAGATGCGCGACAACAAGGAAGGCTGGATGGCCTATGCCCTCGCGGGCGAACTCGAATCAGGTAGCACCCCATGATGAACTTTTCCATGAACAGCGCGATGAATGCCATGAATGCCGTCGGCGCCAGCGCCGGCAAGGTCGCCGCGAACGGCGCCCCGCTCGACGCGGCCGCCGCGCCTGATGGCGCCCAGCCGGGCATGCCGGCGGACGCGGCGGCGCCGCAGCCGGCCGCCCAGGTGCTGCCATTCCAGCAGTGGATCACCCTGGGCGACGTGGCGCCCGGGACCGACGCGGCGCTGCCGGTCGACGGCGCCGTGCCCGAAGCCGCACCGCAAGACCCCGGCGCCGACCAGCCGGACGACACGGCCGCACAGGATGCGGTGGCGATCGATGCCGCACTGGCCGCACTGTCCGTGATCACGCCGCAAGCGGCGCCGGCCGCGCTGCCGGCCATGATGATGGCGATGCCGGGCGCCAAGCCCGGCGCCGCCAACGATGGCGCCAACGTGGGCGCCAACGCCGCCGCCGTGACCTCCGCCGCACCCGCCACCGATGCCCTGCTGGCGCTCGACGCCGAGCCTCAGGCCGCGGCCCGCGGCGCAGCGGACGCCGCGGCCCTGCCGCTGCCAGCCGCGGCGCCGGCCGCGCCGCGCACCGACGCCGCCGTGGCCCAGGCGCTGCCGGCCGCCGCGCCCCCGGCCACGGCGGGCGCCGCCCCGGCGCACGCCGCCCCGGCGCTGGACGCCGCCCCGGCCGACGGCGCCGAGCCCGCGCCCACGGGCGCCACCACCACCGGCGTCGCCGGCGCCGCCAGCCAGCCGGCCGCGACGCGCGGCGCCGACAGCGTCACGCTCGCCGGTCCGCCGACCGCCTGGCGCCAGACCCTGCAGGAAGCGCTGGGCGACCGCCTCCAGCTGCAGCTCGGCCGCGGCATGGAGCAGGCCACGATCCGCCTCGAGCCGCCGATGCTGGGCCGGATCGAGATCTCGGTACGCCACAGCGGCGGCAACCTGGAAGTGTCCATCGCCGCCTCCAACAGCGAAGTGCTGCGCCAGCTGAACACGGTCAGCGACAGCCTGCGCAACGACCTGGCCGGCCGCCAGTACAGCAACGTCTCGGTCAACGTGAGCGAGACCCCGCGCGCCCAATCCACCGCCCAGGCCGGCAACCAGCCGTCCGGCCAGCCCGGCGCCGATGCCGGGGGCCGCGGCCGCCAGCAGAGCGAGGAAGAACAGCGCCAGCGCACGCCCGGCCTGGCCCTGAACGACGCCGGCGACGCCGGTTCCCTGTTTTCGATGAATAACCGCGACTAAAGACCATGAAAGCAAAACTGATCATCGCCTTTGCCGGGGTCGCCGTGGCGGCCGCCGCCGCCGCGGGCGGCGCCATGTGGTACATGAACCCGGCGCCCGCCGCGGGCGCCGTGGCCAAGCCGGCCCCCGAAAAGAAGCCGACCAAGTACGTCACGCTGGACAAGGTGATCGTCATGCTGCGCCGCGCGCCGAACGAGCAGGCCGCGCACTACCTGTCGGTCGACCTGGTGCTGGCCACCACGCCGGCCGAGGAGAAGGAAGCCAAGGAACAGCTGCCGCTGCTGCGCTCGATCGCCGTCTCGGCGCTGTCGGCGCGCACCATGGCCGAAGCGTCGAGCATGACGGTCGACCAGTACGCGGCCGAGCTGAACAAGGTATTCAACGCCAACTATGAAAAGGAAAACCACATCAAGCCGTTTTCCGAAGTCATGGTCGGCAAGCTGATCATCGAGTGACACCATCGCGGGTGACCACGTGGCCTATATGACCGATTACCTCGACGTTGCCGCCGGCGCCTGCGCCGACTATGGCGAGGCGCAAGCCGCCGGCATGAGCGCCCAGGACGAGGGGCGCCACCTGCTGGCCTACGCGCCGCTGGTCAAGCGCATCGCGCGCCAGCTCGGCAGCCAGGTGTCGGGCGCGTTCGGGCGCGAGGACATGGAACAGATCGGCCTGATGGGACTGCTCGAAGCGCTGCGCCGCTACGGCCAGCCCGATGCCGGCTTTTCGAGCTATGCGGCGCTGCGCGTGCGCGGCGCCATCCTCGACGAGCTGCGGCGCCAGGACTGGCGTCCGCGCGCCGTGCGCCAGGACAGCCACCGCCAGCGCGACGCCTTGCGCGCGCTGACCCGCAGCCTGGGCCGCGAGCCGAGCGAGAAAGAGGCGGCGCAGGCCCTGGGCCTGTCCGCTGATGAATATCAACAGTATCTGCTCGACGACAGCGCCGAGGAAATGCTGAGCTTTGACGAAGTCTTGCAGGAAGCGGTCGCCGACGCCCACCATACGCCCGGCCCGGAAGAACAGTTCATGGTGCGGCGCAGCCTGGAACAGGTGCTGACCACCCTCAACGAAAAGGAGCAGCGCGTGATCCAGATGATCTACGAGTTCGAACTGAGCTACAAGGAAATCGCCGCCGTGCTCGACCTGTCCGACGCCCGCGTCTGCCAGCTCAACAAGAGTGCGCTGGCCAAGATGAAGGCCGCGCTCCAGCGCGACTGAACAAACCACCAAGAAAACGCCAGAAAGGCAAAACGTCATGCAGCAACTACTCGGTATCGCCATCGTAGTCGGATGCGTCTTCGGGGGATTCACCCTGATGGGCGGCACCTTCTCCGCGATCTTCCACCCGGTCGAGCTCCTGATCATCGGCGGCGCCGCGTTCGGCGCCCTGGTGCTGGGCAATCCCAAGCACGTGCTGGCCGAGATGGGCCACCAGTTGAAGAAGGTCGCGGCGCGCAAGAAGCACGACTCCGAATTCCAGCGCCAGCTGCTGCTGCTGATGTACGAGTTGCTGCAGACCGCCGCCGGCGGCCTGAAGGCGCTCGACGCCCACGTCGAGGCGCCCGCCGAGAGCCCGCTGTTCCAGCGTTACCCGCTGATCCTGGAAGAGCCGAAGCTGCTGGCCTTCATCGTCGACAACTTCCGCCTGATGGCCATGGGCAAGATCAACGCCCACGAGCTGGAGGGCGTGCTGGAACAGGAACTCGACGCCATCCACGAGGAACTGACCCAGCCGTCGAAATCGCTGCAGAAGATCGCCGAGGCGATGCCGGGCTTCGGCATCCTGGCTGCGGTGCTGGGCATCGTGATGGCCATGTTTTCGGTCTCGGGCGGCGCCGATTCGGGCGAGATCGCCGAGAAGATCGGGGCCGCCATGGTGGGCACCTTCATCGGCATCTTCGCCTGCTATGGCTTGCTCGAGCCCTTGTCCAACCTGATGAAGCAGACCGTCAATTCGGACGCCTCGACCATGGAAACCGTCAAGGTGGTGCTGTGCACCCACGTGGCCGGCAAACCGGCCCTGCTGGCGATCGACGCCGGACGGCGCCTGATCCAGCTCAATACCAAACCCAGCTTCGCCCAGCTCGAACAGTGGATCAACGCCATGGGCGGCGAAGACGAATCGCAGAACAAGCGGCGCCGCGGCAGCGACCGCATGACGGGGTAACACGTGTCGAAAACGAACGACAAGCACGAATCGACCATCGTCAAGCGCGGCGGGGGCAAGCACCAGCACGACGAGCACGGCGGCGCCTGGAAAGTGGCGTTCGCCGACTTCTGCCTGGCCCTGATGGCGCTGTTCCTGGTGCTGTGGCTGATCGCCACGCGCGAGCAGCAGAACCTGCAGGCCATCGTGCGCGACGCCACCAGCGCCGGCATGCTCGAGGGCCAGGGTCAGAAACCGGCCATCGCCACCGAGCCAAGCGGTAGCCTGATCGAGCGCTTCGAGGTCCCGCGCACCGGCAATGCCGGCACCAGCCAGCCGGGCAGCCCGAGCGCGCCGCGCACCGCCTACGAAACCCCGGCCGACCTGACCGCCCTGGCCAAGGCCCTGACCGAGCTGTCGGTGAACGCCGGCCTGGCCTCGAACCTGGCCACCGTGGTCACGCCCTACGGCTTGCGCGTGATGCTGCACGACACCGACAAGCAGGGCATGTTCATGCGCGGCAGCGCGCTGCCCACCGGCCGCTTCGCGCGCCTGCTGCAGAAGATGGGCCCGCTGTTCGCCCAGATGCGCAACCAGATGCTGATCATCGGCCATACCGACTCGAGCCGCTACGCCGGCGCCGACAAGGGCGGCTACTCGAACTGGGCCCTGTCGACCGACCGCGCGCTGGCCGCGCGCGCCCAGCTGCTCACCGGCGGCATGCAGACCTCCACCATCCTGCAGGTGGTCGGCATGGCCGACCGCGGTCCGCTGCATCCGGAAGATCCGCTCGACGGCATGAACCGCCGCATTGAACTCCTGATCCTGACCAGCGCCCAGTCGCGCGCGGTGGCGAACATGTTCGGCGCCCCCGGCAGCAATGGAACGGCGCTGGGCAACGGCGCCACCGTCACGCTGCCCGACGCGACGGCGCTGGAAGAATTGCGCGGCCAACTGCCGAAAACGCCATGACGATCCAACCGAAATCCCGAGGTAACCGCATGAAAATCACCGGCTCATCCAACGCCGCCGTCGCCAGCGTCACTGTCGGCGCCCAGACCGTGGCCGCGCCGGTCCAGGCCGAGATGCCGGCGGGCGCCGGCGCCGCCCTGCAATCCGAGGTGCTGAAACCGGCGTCCGAAGCCCTGCGCGCCATGCCCGACTTCGACGCCGCCCGCGTGGCCGAGCTGCGCGATGCGCTGGCGCGCGGCGAGCTGCCGTTCGATCCGGGCCGCCTGGCCGGCCTGATCCAGAAATTCCACGGAGGACGCTGATGGCCACCCTCACCCGCACCCAGGCCAATGCGCTGCTGCTCGACGGCGTCCAGCGCGACCTGCACGAAGCGGCCGCGATCCACGCCCTGCTGGAACGGCAGTTCGAGGCCGCCGTGCGCCACCGCAGCGTTGAACTGACGGCGCTGGCCGAGGACCTGGCGCCGCTGCTCGAGGCCATGGAAGGCCGCCGCCAGCAACGCCTGCAGCTGGTGCGCGCCCTGCTCGGCGCGCAAGCCACGATGGAACAGTACATCGCCAGCCTGACACCGGCCGCGCGCGCCACTTTTGACGCCGCCTGGGCCGAGCTGGAAACCATCGTGCGCGCCTGCAAGGAAGCGACCATCCGCAATGGCCAGCTGCTGGCCGAGCAATACTCCGTGATGCAGCGCGTGCTGCACGGCGAGGATGGCATCTATGCGCCACGCTGATTTCTCCATCGCGCCGACCGCCGCCACGGCGGCCACGTCGGCCACCGCCGCGACCCGTCCGACCGCGGCCATCGGCGACGGCGGCGGCGCCGGCTTCGGCCGCCTGTTCAGCGAGCTGCAGGGCGAAGTGAACGCCTACATCCAGCACGGCGACGTCGACGGCGCCGCCGCCAGTAGCCTGAGCGCCGAAGGCGCCCTGCTGCGGCTGCGCGCGCAAGGCTTGATCATGGGCGAGGACGAGCGCGTCGACCCTGCCACCGCCAGCGGCGGCGCTGCGGCCAGCACGCCGGAGCAGCAGGCGTTCCTGGACAGCATCGCCCCCTGGGCGCGCCAGGCGGCGCAACGACTCGGCGTGGCGCCGGAACTGGTGCAGGCCCACGCCGCGCTCGAATCGGGCTGGGGCCAGCGTCCGCTGCGCACCGCCGACGGCGCGAGCAGCCACAACCTGTTCGGGATCAAGGCCGGCGCCGGTTGGGAAGGCGCCGCCGGCGAGTCCACCACCACCGAATACGTGAACGGCGCCGCGCTCAAGACGCGCGAGCGCTTCCGCGCCTATCCGGACGCGGCCAGCGCCTTCCAGGACTATGCGCGCGTGCTCACCGATAATCCGCGCTACCGCGCCGCCCTGAACACCGGCAACGACGCCCAGGCCTTCGCCCAGGGACTGGCGCGCGGCGGCTATGCGACCGATCCCGGCTACGCCGCCAAGCTGGCCCGCATCGCGGCCAGCCTGCAAGGGAACCAGGAATGACGGACTATTCGCCCAGCGGCATGTCGATCGGCTGCACCGCGCCGGCGCCGAGCACGCGCATGCGCACCACCTGGCCGCTGGCGCTGTTCTTGACCCGCACCACGGCGCCGCGCGCGCCGGCGTCGAGCGCCTCGCCCGCCATGCTGACCTCGATGCCGTCCTCGCGCGCCGTCATGACCACGGCGTCGCCGCGTTTCACCACGATCGGGGCTACCAGCTGGCTGGCGCGCAGGACCTCGCCCGCGCGCAGGCTGCGCCGGCTCGACTGGCCGACCGCTTCCTCGGGCAGGCCGATCGGATCGCGCAGGTTGGTCACGTCGCGCCGCTCGAGCGTGACGTCGGATTCGCCCAGCGTCTGGTTGGCGCCCACCGGCGCCGCGGTCACCGCCACCAGCGCCGACATGCGCGCGCGCACCACGAAGTCGTGGCGCCAGCCCTGTCCGTCCGGGCAGCGCGCCACGAAGCGCATGCGCGCCGGCTGGCGCGTGTCGAGCGCTTCGACGCTTACCGGCCCCTTGCAGGCGGGCGCCGGACGACTGCTGACCACGTTCAGGTCGAACTCCGGATCGCCCAGCGCGCTGGCCGCGGCGACCTTCTCGAGTTGCTCGCGCGCGGCTTGTTCTATTTGTACGGAAAGAGTTTGCGCCGACCACGCTGTGGTGCACAACAGACAGGTTACAATACTTATTGTTGCCGTACGGAAAGCAATCATTGGACAATACGGGTCAGGCGGAAAGGCCCATTCTAACCAAGTTCACTGCAGTTCACTGGAGAATCGCCATGTCGATTAATTTCAAGGAAGCCCTCGGCGTCAGCGCCGACGCGCTCCAGCTGCGCGCCGAACGCACCCGCGTGCTGGCCGCCAACATCGCCAACGAAAGCACGCCCGGCTATACGGCGCGCGACATCGACTTCGCCAGCGTGATGCAGGACCGGATGGATGCCGACGACGGCCTGCCGACGCTCTCCGAGGACGGCCCGCTGTTTCGCGTGCCCTACCACCCGAGCGCCGACGGCAATACCGTCGAGATCGGCGTCGAGCAGGCGGCGTTCTCGCAGAACGCTTCCGATTTCCAGACCAGCCTGACCTTCATCAATATGAAGCTGCGCGGCCTGAACAAAGCCATCACCGGCCAATAAGGAGCGCTGAATGGGTTTCAAAGACATTTCCCTGATCGCCGGCTCGGCCATGGCGGCCCAGACCGTGCGCATGAACACGATCGCCAGCAACCTGGCCAACGCAAATGCCGTGGCCACCACCGAGGCCGAGGCCTACCGCGCCCGCAAGCCCGTGTTTTCCGCCGTGCTCGACGGCGAGGGCGTGGCCAAGGTGCAGGTGCTGGACGTGGTGCAGTCGAGCGAACCGCTGCGCCGCGTGCATGAGCCGGACAATCCGCTGGCCGACGCCGACGGCATGGTCTTTTACGCCAACGTCAATGAAGTGGCCGAGATGGCCGACATGATGGCCGCCTCGCGCGCCTTCGAAACGAACGTCGAGGTCATGGGCCGCATCAAGTCGATGCAGCAGTCCCTGATCCGCATGGGAGAAAGCTGATCATGGTCACCACCACCAACAACTTCGGTTTCAGCAGCAATTACAGCAGCACCAGCACCAGCCCGGCCGGCGTGCCGATGAGCGAGAACAAGGACATGTTCACCAAGCTGCTGGTGGCGCAGATCCGCAACCAGGATCCGCTGGCCCCGTCCGATCCGGCCACCTTCGTCAACCAGCTGTCGCAGCTGTCGCAGACCGAGGCGCTGGAAAACATGACCCAGACCACGGCCGCCAGCGCCACCATGCTGCAGAGCCTGCAGGTGCTGGCGATGGGCGGCCAGGTCGGCAGCCAGGTCTCGGTCGAGACCAGCCGCGTGGAACTGGGCGACGCCGCGATCACCGGCAGCGTGCGCCTGGAAGGCGCCAGCACCCTCACCCATGTGATCCTGACCGACGTCGCCGGCAAGCAGACCAGGATCGAACTGCCGCCGCACGGCGCCGGCGGCCAGGCATTCACGCTCGACCCGGCGCAGCTCGGCCTGCCGGCCGGCAAGTACAGCATCGCGGCCGAGTCGTCGGACGGCACCAAGCCGGCGATCGAGATCGACGGCCGCCTGAACAGCGTGCGCCTCGATTCGACCGGCGGCATCCTGATGCAGGTGGCCGGCGTCGGCGAAGTCGAGCCGGGCTGGATCACGGGTTTCAACGGTAAAAACACGTCCGCCGACCTGGCGCTGACCAACTAAGCAAAGGATTCCCCATGAGCTTCAATATCGCCCTGTCGGGCATCCAGGCCATCAACGAGCAGCTGAACACCCTGTCGAACAATATCGCCAACGCCGGCACCTACGGCTTCAAGAGCAGCCGCGCCAACTTCTCGTCGGTGTACGCGGGCGACATGGCCAACGGCGTGCAGGTCGGCTCGCTGACCCAGGACATCGGCAAGAACGGCAGCCTGCAGACCACCGGCCGCGGCCTCGACGCCGCCATCCTCGGCCGCGGCTTCTTCACCAGCCGCGACGCCCAGGGCGTGGTCTCGTACTCGCGCGTCGGCATCTTCAACACCAATGCCGACGGCTACCTGGTCGACGCCACCGGCAAGCGCGTGCAGGGCTATGGCCCGACCGTCAACGGCGTGCGTGGCGCGATTGGCGATATCGCTGTTCCGACCGGTCAAATTCCGGCTGAGCCTAGTGACAAGGTCAGCTATACGGGCAATATGTCTGCAGACTGGAAAGTTCCGACCGTGACGCCGTTCGATATGGCCAATGCAAACAGCTACAACATGGTCAAACAGTCCGTGGTGTACGACTCGCTGGGAAGCCAGCACACGGTATCGCAATATTTCATCAAGACCGACGACAATACGGTGAGCGTGCGTTACAGCGTCAATGGCGCCGCCCCGACTGTCACGCATACTTTGAATTTCGACGAGGACGCCCAGCTGGAAGCCGATTCGGTGATGAGCGGAGCCTTGACCTTCAACGTCCCTGGCGCAAATCCTGTCACCGTTTCTTTCGACTATACCGGCACGACGAAATTCGGCGGTGAGGCAACCACGACGACGAACCGCGGAAACGGCTACGCTTCCGGCACCTTCATCGGCGTAGAACTGGCCGAGGACGGTTCGATCGTCGCCAAGTACAGCAACGATCAGCAGCAGGTCGTGGGCACCGTGGCGCTCGCCACTTTCCCGGACGAGGGCAGCCTGGTCCCGACCAGCGACACCACCTGGGTCGCCAACGCCAACTCGGGCGCGCCGCTGTACACCGTACCGGGCGAAGGACTGGGCGGCAAGCTGTCCAAGGGCTCGCTGGAAGGTTCGAACGTGGACATCACCTCGGAACTCGTCGGCCTGATGACCTCGCAGCGCAACTACCAGGCCAACTCGAAGGTGATCACCGCCGAGAACCAGATGATGCAGTCGCTGATGCAGGCGCTGTAAGCATAGGCCATGGACAAGTTCATCTTCACCGCCGTCAGCGCCGCCCAGCGCACCCTGCAGGCGCAGCAGGTGCGCGCCAACAACCTGGCCAATGCCGACACCCCGGGCTTTCGCGCCAATATCGAACTGGCCTCGAGCCAGGCGCTGGCCGGCTACGGCTACGACGACGTGCACCTGGCGCGCGGCATGGCCGATGCCGTCTCGACCCGCAACGGCACTGTGCGCGACACCGGCCGCGCGCTGGACGTCGCCGTCAACGGCAACGGCTACCTGGCGGTGGAATTCGACAACGGCGAAGCCTATACCCGCGCCGGCGCGATCGACATCGACGCCAACGGCGCGCTGTCGGTGGGTGGCCGCCCGCTGCTGGGCGAGGGCGGGCCGATCGTGCTGCCGCCGCACACCGCGGTCGATATCGCGGGCGACGGCACCATCTCGGTGATGCCCGAAGGCGGCACCCTCACCCAGATCATCGACCGCCTGCGGCTGGTCAGCGCCGACGGCGCCCAGCTGGCCAAGAACGAAGCCGGCCTGATCGTCACGCGCGACGGCGAGCAGCTCGCGGCCGACCCGAACGTCACCGTGCGCGGCCGCGCCCTCGAAGGCAGCAACGTCTCGGCGGTCGAGGAGATGGTGGCCGTGATGAGCCTGAACCGCAGCTTCGAACTGCAGATGAAGATGTTCAAGGCCAGCGACAGCATGAACGAGTCGGGCAACCGGCTCATCGGCGCCTGAATCGCGAAATAAGGCGACACTTAATTAGGGAGCAACCATGAATCCAGCAATGTGGATCAGCAAGACCGGCGTGCAGGCACAGGATGCCAAGCTGCAGGCCATCGCCAACAACCTGGCCAACGTCAACACCGTCGGCTTCAAGCGCGACCGCGTCGTGTTCGAAGACCTGTTCTACCAGGTCGACGCCCAGCCGGGCGCCCAGAACGCCGACAACACCGTCAACGGCGGCGTCCAGCTCGGCAACGGCGTGCGCGTGGTCGGCACCCAGAAAGCCTTCACCAACGGCAGCCTGCAGACCACCAGCCAGCCGCTCGACGTCGCCATCTCGGGAAACGGTTTCCTGCAGGTGCTGCGCCCGAACGGCGAACCGGCCTACACCCGCGCCGGCCAGCTGAAGGTCGATCCGAACGGCACCCTGACCAATGCCCAAGGCCTGGCCATCGTCCCGCAGATCACGATCCCGCAAAATGCCAGCGGCGTGACCATCGGCGAGAACGGCGTGGTCTCGGTGACCTTCCCGAACCAGCCGGCGCCGCAGGAAATCGGCCAGATCAACCTGACCGCCTTCATCAACCCGACCGGCCTGCTGGCCCTGGGCGACAACCTGTTCCAGGAAACCGCCGCCAGCGGCGCGCCGAACGAAGGCCGTCCGGGCGACGCCGCCTTCGGCACCCTGAAGCAGGGCGCGCTGGAAGGCTCGAACGTGCAGGTGGTCGAAGAGATGGTCGACATGATCGCCGCCCAGCGCACCTACGAGATGAACACCAAGGTGCTGTCGGCGGCCGACAATATGCTGCAATACCTGTCGCAGGCGGCGCGCTGATGAAAGCCCTGGCTGCCCTGCTCTGCGTCATGGTGCTGGCCGGCTGCGCCACGCCGGCGCAGGTCGCCATGCGCGACGACGATGACGACCACATGCCGCTGCAGCGCATGGCGCGCGGCGGCGTCTCGGGCGGCGTGTTCACCGCCGACACCGTCTCGCTGACCTCGGACAGCCGCGCCTACCGCGTAGGCGACGCCGTCACCGTGATCCTGCAAGAGACGACCCAGGCCAGCAAGCGCGCCGGCACCAGCATCTCGAAGGGGTCTTCCATTGGCATTTCTCCGCTCGCCGCGCTGGGCAAGGTCTACGACAAGGCGGCGGTCGACATCACCGCCGACCGCGATTTCCAGGGCGACGCTACCAGCACCCAGCAGAATGCGCTGTCCGGCTCGCTGACCGTGATCGTGCAGGAAGTGCTGCCCAACGGCCTGTTGCGCGTGGCCGGCGAAAAGAACCTGATGCTGAACCAGGGCGAGGAATTCGTGCGCCTGAAGGGCTTCGTGCGCGCCGCCGACGTCGACGCCGACAACCGCGTGTCCTCGCTGCGCGTGGCCAATGCCCGCATCGCCTATTCGGCGCGCGGCGCGCTGGCCGAGGCCAACCAGCCGGGCTGGCTGACGCGCTTCTTCAACAGCCCCTGGCTGCCGTTCTGAGGATGACATGAACCTGCGCCGCTTTGTTCCTTTCCTGCTCGCCGCCGTCCTGGCCGGCGCCGTCCTGCCGGTCCAGGCCGCGCAAGCCCTGCGCAACCTGGTCAGCGTCGAAGGCGTGCGCGAAAACCCGCTGGTCGGCTACGGCCTGGTGGTCGGCCTGAACGGCTCGGGCGACTCGACCCAGGTCAAGTTCGCCAGCCAGTCGGTCATCAATATGCTCAAGCAGTTCGGCGTGCGCCTGCCGGAAGGCGAGGACGCCAAGAACAAGAACGTGGCCGCCGTCATGGTCTCGGCCACCTTCCCGCCCGGCTACCGCCGCGGCCAGAGCATCGACGTCACCGTCTCCTCGCTGGGCGACGCCAAGAGCCTGCGCGGCGGCACCCTGCTGCTCACGCAACTGCGCGCGGCCGACAACGAGATCTATGCCCTGGCCCAGGGCAATGTGGTGGTCGGCGGCCTGAACGCCACCGGCCGCAGCGGTTCCTCGGTCACCGTCAACACCCCCACCGCCGGCCGGGTGCCGAACGGCGCCATGATCGAGCGCGAGATCGCGACCGACTTCGCGACCCGCCCGCAAGTGATGCTGCGCCTGCGCCAGCCGCACTTCGAGACCGCCACCAACGTGGTCAACGCGATCAACAAGCGCTACGGCCCGATCGCCACCACCCTGGACGGCACCAGCGTCGAAGTCATCGCCCCCGAGAATCCGACCGAGCGCGTCGCTTTTGTGGCCGCCCTGAACGCGCTGAGCGTCGAAGCCGGCATCGAAGTGCCGAAAGTCGTGTTCAACTCGCGCACCGGCACCGTCGTCATCGCCGACGGCCTGCGCGTGAAGGCGGCCGCCGTGACCCACGGTTCGCTCAAGGTGATCATCTCGGAAAGCTCGCGCGTCAGCCAGCCGGGCCCGTTCGCGCGCGGACAGACCGCGGTGACGCCGGAATCGAAGCTGTCGGTCGACCAGGGCTCGGGCCAGATGTTCCGCTGGCCGCCGGGCGCGCGCCTGCAGACCATCATCGACACCGTGAACAGCCTGGGCGCCTCGCCCGACGACATCATGGCGATCCTGCAGGCCCTCGACCAGGCCGGCGCGATCGAAGGCGAACTGGTGGTGATCTGATGCGCATCGACGATCTTCGCAACGGCAGCCTGACCCCGAACACCGACGCGCCGGTCGCGCCCGCCGCCGACCAGCCCGACCCGGCCTACGTGGCGAAAGCCACCCAGGCCGCGGTCGAATTCGAGCGCTTTTTCGTGAGCCACATGCTGCGCACGATGCGTTCTTCGACCCGCGCGATGGCGGCCGAGGACAGCGTGTTCAACAACCGCGTCAACCAGGACATGCAGGACATGGCCGACGACCTGCTGGCCGGGAATATGGCCGGCCAGCGCGCCTTCGGCATCGCCGACGCTATCCTGCGCCAGCTGGTGCCGGGCGCCACCACCGGCAAGCGCTGAGCGGTCGACCCGATTTACATCTAATACTTAATAAACGGCAATAATCGGTCGCCCTGTTAGGTTAACGCAGGTTAAGCCTGTATCGAGGACGAATTCGCATCATGACGATCATCAATAATGCCCTGTCGGGCGCCCTCGCCGCCCAGCTCGCACTGTCGGCCAGCAGCCACAACATCGCCAACCTGCAGACCAAGGGCTATACCCGCCAGTCGGCGCTGTTGATGGCGGTCGGTCCGGATGCCAGCGGCCGCTCGGCCGGCAATGGCGTGCAGGTGACCTCGCTGCTGCGCTTCTCGGACAACTACAAGACCCAGGCCATGTGGCGCGCCAATTCCGAGCAGGGCATGTACTCGCAGTCGCAGCCCTACCTGACCCAGCTCGAGAGCGTGATGAGCGACGCCTCGGCCAGCCTGTCGGCCGGCATCGACGACTTCTTCAAGGCGATCAACGCGGTGGCCGGCGACCCCGGTTCGACCCCGCTGCGCCAGCAGGTGCTGACCGCGGCAGGCCTGATGGGCGAGCGCTTCAATGGCCTGAACAACGTCTTCAACACCCAGCTGACCTCGGTGCGCCAGCAGCGCAGCGCCCTGGTCGACTCGGCCAACGTCGACATCGCCACCATCGCCCGCCTGAACAAGCAGATCATCGAGACCCAGGCCAGCGGCGTGTCGGCGTCGAGCCTGATCGATGCGCGCGACCAGGCCATCGACGACCTGTCGAGCAAGATGGCGCTGGAGGTATCGGACAATGGTGACGGCAGCCGCGACGTCTCGCTCAAGAGCGGCCAGGCACTGGTGATCGGCAGCATGAGCGGCACCCTTAAAGCGGCCCCGACCGCAGATTCGCCGCAGGGGTTCTCGATCACCTTCGCCAGCTCGACTTTCGCGCTCGACGCCAGCAAGATGGGCGGCCAGCTGGGCGGCCTGACCCAGTTCGAGATCAACACCCTGCTGCCGCTGCAGGAAGACGTCGACTCGCTGGCCGAGCAGATCGCCACCCTCGTTAACGAGCAGTTGGCGCGTGGTTATACCTCGCCTGCCGACGAGCCGAACGGCACGCCGCTGTTCGTCTACACCCCAGGCGGCGGCGCGAACATGCTCAAGACGGTCGAAGGCTTCAAGGCCCAGGACCTGGCCTTCTCGAGCGACGGCGAGCCGGGCGACACCGGCAACCTGCAGAAGCTGGCCGCCCTCAAGAGCGAATCGATCACCCTGCCGGGCATCGGTAAAGTCCTCTTGAGCGACGCCGACACCCAGATGCTGGGCAAGCTGGCCGTGGACAGCAAGATCAACAAGGCCGCGCTGAAAACCGCCGAGACCGTGCGCGTCCAGTCGATCAACGACTGGCAGTCGACCAGCGGCGTCAACGAAGACGAGGAAGCGGTCAAGCTGGTGGAGTTCCAGCGCATGTACCAGGCGAACATGCAGGTGATCTCGATCGCCAATTCGCTGTTCGACGCCACCCTCGCCATGATGCAATAAGGAGAGCAGCATGCGTATCGCCACTGCCCAATACCAATCGACGATGAACCAGTCGCTCCAGAACAACCAGGAGCGGCTCAGCTACATCATGCGCCAGCTGGACACCCAGAAGCGCATCCTGCTGCCGTCGGACGACCCGGTCGACAGCGTGCGCCTGTCGCGCCTGGCGCGCGAGGAGTCCACGGTCGGCCAGTACCGCAGCAATATCTCCTCGCTCCAGCTGCGCCTGACCAAGTCGGAAGGCTACCTGAGCAATATGGTTACCGAGATGATCCCGGGCCGCGACCAGCTGGTCTGGGCCCTGGACGGCGCCAACACGCCGGACGACCTGAAGGCCATGATCGCGCCGCTGCAATCGCTGCGCGACAGCCTGTTCTACACCGCCAACACGATCGACGAGGAAGGCAACTACCTGTTCGCCGGCACCGCGACCAAGACCGCGCCGCTGGCGCTCGACGCGGACGCGGACGCCGGCGCGCGCTACAGCTTCGCCGCCAATACCAATGCCCAGCTGGTCGTGGTCGGCAACGGCCTGACCCAGCCCGCCAACGAGAACCTGGCCGGCCTCGAGAAGCTGCTGAACCAGATCGACGCCACCATCGAGGTGATGTCGCAACCGGGCGCCACGCCCAACGACCCGGCCGTGCGCGCCGTGCTCGAAGCCAACCTGAACGGTTTCGACGATGCGCAGGCGCTGATCTCGAGCAAGGTCGCCGACCTGGGCGGACGCCAGAACATCATCAAGACCCTGGACGACAACCACGCCAACATCAGCCTGTCGAACAAGATGGCGATCACCGACATCGGCGCGCTCGACGTCGGCGTCGCCGCCACTGAACTCAACGGTTACTCGACCGCCCTGCAGGCGACCTACAAGGCCTATGCCAAGATCGGCAACCTGAGCCTGTTCAATGCGATCTGACGGCCATGGAAGCACTGCTCAGACCAACCAGCACGACGACCGCCAGCGGCGCCAACCCTAACGGCGGCGCCGTCAGCGGCAACACCGGCGCCCAGAGCACGTCGGCCACCGGACGCGCCCATGCCGTGCCGCCGGCGAGCTCCGCCGACCGCGCCGTCAGCCGCAGCGCGCCGACGGCGAGCCCGTTGCGGCGCGGCGTCGGCATGCAGCAGAACCAGGGCGAAGTGGCGCGCGCCCAGCAGGCGCTCGACTACCTCGAACGCATGGCCAGCCAGCTCGAAGCGCTCAAGGCCGACCTCAGCGCGCGCCTGTCGGGCCGCGGCGCCGCCTCGCGCGAACTCGAAGCGCGCGTGCGCCAGCTCAGCGCCGCCCTCGAGGCGCGCCGCCAGCAGGCCGGCGACGGCCTCGACGCCCAGCTCGACTTCGACGCGGTGCAGGGCGCCCAGCAGCGCTTCCGCATCCAGGGCCTCGACATCGCCTCGCTCAAGGCCGGCGGCACGCAGACCCTGGGCTTTTCGGTCGGCAGCGCCGGCGGCCCGCAACTGGCCACCACGATCGAACCGGGCATGACGCCGGAAGAGATCGCCCGGCGCCTGGACCGCACCCTGGCCCCGGTCAAGGTGCGCGCCGGTCTCGACCAGGACCGCGAACTGGTGTTCCGCACCAGCGAATCGACGTTCTCCGGCGTCAAGGATGCGATCGCGGTGACCGGCCGCGGCCGGGTCGACACGGTCGCCCTGCCATCCTCGCTCGAGCCGAAAGAATGGGAACTGGGCAACCCCGACGCCCTGCGCCAGAGCCTGCGCGAAGTGGTGCAGGCGCTGGCCCGGGTGCGCCGCTCGCAGGACGCCGCCTCGCTGGCGCTGAGCACCGCCATGGCGCGCAGCGCCCAGCCCGAGATCCCGAGCGCCGAACTGGCCATGATCGCGGGCGACTTCGCTTCCACCGCCGCCAGCCACGACTACGAGTCGCTGCTGGCCATCACCTCGGCCCTGGTCGGCGTCAGCCGCGAACGGGTGCACGCCCTGCTCGGCCTGCGCTGAGCTGAGCTGCACCAGGATGGCCGGGACTTGACCGTTCCGGCCACCGATACAATCGATGACTGGTCACGGCTGCATTTTCATGCGATAAAGCAATGGTAGCAACCTTCGGTTGCACGACATTCCCGACCAGGATTATCGAGCCATGCTGACAACTTCCACCACCGGACTCGCGTCCCAGCCCGCCGCCAGCCAATACGGCGACATCCGCACCAACCTGACGCAATCGCTGCTGGCCCAGAATCCCGGGCTGAAGATCATCGATGCCCAGGTCAAGCGCGACGACGCGCGCCTGTCGTCCATCGGCAAGATGGCGCTGGCGCTGGACGGCTTCCGCTCGGTCGCGGCCGGCCTCACCGGCGGCAAGCTCGACATGCTGGCGAGCGCCAGCGGCAGTGCCCTGTCGGCGAAGCTGAGCGCCGCTTCCGCCAACCCCGGCAAGTATACGATCGACGTGCAGCAACTGGCCCAGGGCCAGACGCTGGAGACCAGGGCGGTGGCGGACAAGGACGCGGCATTGGGAACCGGCGGCGCCAGCGTGATCACGGTCGAGACCGGAACCGGCGCGAATGCCAAAAAGACCACGGTGCGCATCGATCCGGGCAACAGCAGCCTCGAAGGCATTGCCAAGGCCATGCGCGAAGCCGGCCTGGATGCCGGGGTCGCCAAGGATGGCGACGGCTATGCGCTGAGCCTGACCGGCGCAACGGGCGCAGCCAACGGCATGCGCGTCAGCGTCGCCGGCGATCCGGTATTGGGGGGCCTGCTCGCTTACCAGCCGGGCACGGAAGGCGGCATGCAGCAGGTGGCCGCGGCCCAGGATGCGCGCCTGGTGGTCGACGGCAAGACCGTCACGTCCGCCACCAACGCGGTCACCGAGGCCATCCCCGGCCTGGACCTGACCCTGAAAGAGACCGGCAAGAGCGAGGTCGAGGTGCGCAGCGATCCGGCCGCGATCGCGGGCAACGTCAAGGATTTCGTCAAGGCCTTCAATGACCTGAACACCCAGCTGGGCAAGCTGGAAATGGGCGACGACCGCTCCGACGCCACGCTGCTGCGGATGCGGGCCCAGATCGGCAATATCGTCAACGGCAGCAGCGTGCGCGACCTGGCCGGCTTCGGCATCACCCAGAAGGATGGCGCGCTGGTGCTGGACGAGGACAAGCTCAAGGCGGCCATCGCCGCCGATCCGGCGCGCGCCAACAAGGTGTTCAGCGACCAGGGCGGCCTGGCCGACCGCCTGGTCGATCAGGTCAACAAGCAGATCGGCGCCAGCGGCAGCCTCGGGGTGGAGGCGGCCAGCGTGATGCGCGAGCGCGACCGCCTGCTCGAGCAGCGCGACAAGGTGATCGACACCGTGACCCGCCAGGCCACGCTCATGGCCCAGCAATACCAGCTGGCCGGCAGCGGTGGCGGACTGCTGTTCGGCGGCGGGCTCGGGCGACCGATGTCGTCGTTCGATTACATGGCCTGATATCGTATAGGGGTATCGGGAGTGGTTCTTAGTCTTGCCACTCCCTGACAATCTGCGCCAGTTCTTCACGCGTCATCTTTCGGGCCTTCAGTATTCGGACAAGATCGGCCTTGGACACCGGCGTGTTCGCCAGCAGCATAGGAAGGTCTTCGGGTCTCACTGGCTCGCCCCAGAGCGGCGCTGTAAAGTTCGGCTTGTCGGAGACGACTGTCCTGGTTGCGACCGGCGCCTTGATGTTCACATAGACGATGTACCGGGTATGCCCTTCGGGAAACGCGTAATCTTTGTAAAGAGCGGTTCCTGCAGGCAGCATGTGGTAGGCCCTCTGCTGTGCTTCAGGTGTGAGCACTTCCAGCAGGAGCGGCTCCTGTAGTTCCAAGTGAGTCGCGTTCTGCATCATTGGTGCTCCAAGTTTTTGAAATGCCATACCGCTAGCAAACATGGCCGCCAGCATTCCTGCGAAACCAAGGAGTCGTAGCCCATTCATCGCTTGTCCTCATATGTTCATTCTTGGTCTTCTTGGCCGAGGGGCTTTCCAGCGTTGCCTGGAAATCTCTGGGTGGCCATGCCAGCCGCCGGGATCAGCAGCTTGTCGGGCGTCAGTTTTAACTTGCAAGGAACTTCTGGAGCGTCCATGGTTGCCTTTCCACTGATATCACTCCAATACCGGCCGACGGCGAGTGACCCAACGGGATATACCTTGAGGCCCGCCAACTCTACTACTGCAGAGCCGGGCAAGAATGTGGCCTCGAAATCAACATTCTCGGAGGTTCCATGGCAAGCGACGTCTATCTGCAAATTGATGGGATTAAGGGCGAGTCCCAGGACAGCGGGCATAAGGACTGGATCGAATGCAGCTCAGTCCATTGGGGGATCATGCAACCGCGTTCGGCGTGCGTATCATCGGCGGGCGGACACACTGCCGAGCGCTGCGAGCTTGACGACATCATGTTTCACAAGATCGCGGATTTGGCTTCGCCCATCTTGATGCAGACCTGCGCTACCGGCAAAACCATCCCGAAAGCCAAGTTTGAATTCATGCGCGCCGACGGGGACGGCAAGCCCATCAAGTATTTCGAGATCGAGCTTGAAAACGTTCTTGTCGGGCAGATCACCCCGAGCATCGAGGCCGGCTCATTGTTGTCCGAGAATGTGTGCCTCAAATTCTCAAGGGTAAAGTGGCGCTACAGCCAGCAAAAGATCGGTGGCGGCAGCGGCGGCTCCACGCTAGGCGGCTGGGATCTGAATCAGAATCGGATCGCGTGCTAGGCCATGTACATCGATGTAGAAAGGTTTACAGCGCATCTTCGCGAGAAATCGGAGGCGCGGAGCCAACGCAAATGCGCTAGATTCGTTCGCCAGGCTCTGGCTGCCGGCGGCGCACACACGAAAGGAGCGCATCCCGTTGACGCCAAGGATTGGGGGCCTATGCTGCTGCGCCTCGGCTTTCATCAACTGACGGTCGAAGACTCAGACAAGTTTATTCCCATGAAAGGCGACGTTGTTGTGCTTCAGCCTTACGAGGGCGGAAACCCCTCAGGGCACATCGCCGCTTTTGATGGACGCATTTGGATCTCCGATTTTCGCCAGATCGACTTTTGGTCCGGCCCCGGCTACCGAAGAAAGAGGCCCGCCCATGTCTTCTATCGCCCTTAAGCATTTTGTCGCGCTCGCCATGTTCCTCATCGCGGGCGGACCGTTCTTCGCTCAGGCTCAGGCTCAGCCTCGCTTTCTTCAAGATCCGCTCATCGGCTTGCGCTACGAACCCACCAAGATCCATTTTGAACCTGTGCCGCAGCAAGTCGTCTCAAAGTGCGAGGCCCTCTCGGGAAATCAGCACATGCGCGGGGTTTGGTTTGTTTTCGGCCTGGCTGGCGACGCGACCGGACGAACCTTCTATCTCGTCAACGGATACGAGATCAGGAGCAAGCCAGAGCCCCCAGACTTTCCAAGGTACAGCGCTGGGGGCTATGGGCTTCTTCTGGTAGTCAACGGGCATGAGTGTCAGCTCATCGACGCGGACGCCCGGCAGTCTTTCGCAGATCGTCTATTCGATGAAGAGCTTCCGCAGCATATTGTCCAAAAGCTTGCGAATAATTTTGCAACGCGGATGAAGAATGCGTTCGGTGGAGCATATAAGCTTCGTGTCGAGATAACCAATCAGCGTATCGATCTCGACGCACTTCCAGAAGAGATTAAAGCATCGCTTCGTGACCTTCGAGAAAAATAGATAAAGCCAACCCTTCCTGGTTGACTCCTCGGTAAGCGAACCCGCTTTGAAGTCAACCACGGCTCCGCTTTCAGGCGTGGTCGTTCGGAAGCCAACCATCGCCGCGTGGACGGCCCACGCGGTGATAGTTATCGATGCCGATCTTGTGCCGGATGAATTATCTGCCAACCATCACCACGTGGACGGCGTAGCCGTCCACCCTACCGCCGCCGGCAAAAAAAAACCCGCTGCAAGCAGCGGGATTTTTTTCGCCCTGGGGCGACGGAGCACCCTGGACTATTTCGCTTACGCCTCGCGGCTGGCCTTCTTGCGCTCGTGCTCTTTCAGGAAGCGCTTGCGCAGGCGGATCGATTTCGGGGTGATCTCGACCAGTTCGTCGTCCTCGATGAACTCGACGGCGTATTCCAGCGACATCTGGATCGGCGGCACCAGGCGCACCGCTTCGTCGGTGCCCGACGAACGCACGTTGGTCAGCTGCTTGCCCTTGATCGGGTTGACGACCAGGTCGTTGTCGCGCGAGTGGATGCCGATGATCATGCCTTCGTACACCGGGGTATTGTGCTCGACGAACATGCGGCCGCGGTCCTGCAGTTTCCAGATCGCGTAGGCGACGGCGGCGCCGTCGTCCTGCGAGATCAGCACGCCGTTGCGACGGCCGGCCAGGTCACCCTTGCTGTTGTCGACCGCTGCGTACTCGTGGAACACGTGGCTCATCAGGCCGGTGCCGCGGGTCAGGGTCATGAATTCGCCCTGGAAGCCGATCAGGCCACGCGCCGGGATCAGGTATTCCAGACGCACACGGCCTTTACCGTCGGATTCCATGTTCTGCAGGTCGCCACGGCGGCGGCCCAGTTCTTCCATCACGCCGCCCTGGTTGGCTTCCTCGACGTCGACGGTCAGGTTTTCGTATGGCTCCTGGCGCACGCCGTCGACCATCTTGTAGACGACGCGTGGACGCGACACCGCCAGCTCGAAGCCTTCGCGACGCATGTTTTCCAGCAGGATGGTCAGGTGCAGCTCGCCGCGGCCCGACACTTCGAAGGTGGTGTCGTCGTCGGTCGGCGCCACGCGCAGCGCGACGTTGGCCTTCAGTTCGCGCTCGAGGCGCTCGCGCAGCTGGCGGCTGGTGACGAACTTGCCTTCGCGGCCGGCCAGCGGCGAGTTGTTGACCATGAAGTTCATGGTCAGGGTCGGCTCGTCGACGGTCAGCATCGGCAGGGCTTCCGGGGTGTCCACGGCGCAGACGGTCGAGCCGATGCCGATTTCTTCGATACCGTTGATCAGGCAGATGTCGCCAGCAACAGCCGAGTCGACCAGCACGCGCTCCAGGCCCTTGAAGTTCAGCACCTGGTTGATGCGGCCCTTGATCGGGGTCGAATCAGGACCATTCAGGATGAGCACATCCTGGCCGGTCTTGACGGTGCCGCGATTGACGCGGCCGATGCCGATCTTGCCGACGTAGGACGAGTAGTCCAGCGAGGTGATCTGCATCTGCAGCGGGCCGTCCGGGTTGTCGTCACGCACCGGCACGTATTTCAGGATGGCGTCGAACAGCGGCTTCATGTCGCCGCCGCGCACGCTTTCGTCCATGCCGGCGTAGCCGTTCAGGCCCGAGGCGTAGACGATCGGGAAGTCCAGCTGCTCGTCGGTCGCGCCCAGCTTGTCGAACAGTTCGAAGGTCTGGTTGATCGCCCAGTCGGCGCGCGCGCCCGGACGGTCGATCTTGTTGACGACGACGATCGGCTTCAGGCCCAGCGCCAGCGCCTTGCGGGTCACGAAGCGGGTCTGGGGCATCGGGCCTTCCTGCGCATCGACCAGCAGCAGCACCGAGTCGACCATCGACAGCACGCGTTCCACTTCGCCGCCGAAGTCGGCGTGGCCCGGGGTGTCGACGATGTTGATGTGCGTGCCTTCGTATTCGACGGCGCAGTTCTTCGACAGAATGGTAATGCCGCGCTCTTTCTCGAGATCATTCGAGTCCATGACGCGGGTGTCCACGGCCTGGTTTTCACGGAAGGTGCCGGACTGGCGCAGCAGCTGGTCGACGAGCGTGGTCTTGCCGTGGTCAACGTGGGCAATGATTGCGATATTACGAATCGCGCGTTTGGTGTTTGACATGATTTTTGAGAAGTAACGTGGTGTACGAAATGTACTGGAACTGCGTGTACTGGAACTGCGTGTACTGGAACTGCAAGTCCGATACTGCTGATTTCGGAAACCGACTAGTATAGCATGGTAAGCCGGCCAGTCTGAATCTCGGCGCCGAAAGGCACGAATTTTCAACGGAATTTCAACAGCTTGTCACGGTGGCAGCGTGGTGGAAGATTAGCCGCCGTCCGTGACAGCCGCGTGACATGCCCGATGGAAAAGCGATCAGGCTGCCGGCGCGGTCGAGATCAGGCGCTCCGGCGCCAGGATGGCGTACTCGCCCAGCTGGCCGGTGCCGAGCAGGCGGCCGTCGTGGTAGATGCGCACCCTGCCCTGTTGTTCCGGCACGGCGACATCTTCCTTGCCCAGCGCCAGGCGCTGGCCTTGCAGGAAACGCCTTGCCAGCTCGGCATCCAGTTCGATCGACGGGAAGGTCGACAACAGCGCATCGACCGGCCGCAGCAGCGAGCGCGGGTCCGGGTGCGCCAGCAGCTCATCCAGCGTGATCATGCCCGTGACGTCCAGCGCACCGACCTCGATCCGGCGCAGCGCGTTCAGGTGCGCCCCACAGCCGAGCGCGGCCCCGATGTCCTCGCCCAGCACGCGCACATAGGTGCCCTTGCTGCAGGTGACGCGGATCTTCAGGAACGGCGCCTGGTAGTCGATCAGCGACAGCGCGTGGATCGTCACCGGCCGCGCCTCGCGCTCGAGCGTGATGCCCTCGCGCGCGTATTCATACAGCGCCTTGCCGTCGCGCTTGAGCGCCGAATACATCGGCGGCACCTGCTGGATCGGACCGCGGAACCGCGCCAGCGCCGCCTCGATCTGCTCCACGGTGACGTCGACCGGCAGGGTCTCGATGGCCTCGCCCTCGGTGTCGCCGGTATTCGTCATGATGCCGAGGTGGACCGTGGCTTCATAGGTCTTGTCTGCCTCGAGCAGGTCTTGCGAGAACTTGGTCGCTTCGCCGAAGCACAGCGGCAGCAAGCCGGTGGCGAACGGGTCGAGCGTGCCGGTGTGACCGGCCTTCTTCGCGTTCAGCACGCGCTTGGCGCGGATCAAGGCGTCGTTCGAGGACAGGCCGACCGGCTTGTCGAGCAACAGCACGCCGTCGACGAGGTCGCGCGGTTTTTTCGCGGGACGACCGTTCACTCTTTCTCCGCCGGGTCGGCTTCCTGCGCGTCGGGATTCGACTCCGGATCGTCCTTGGCGCGGGTGGCGTTGGCCTGGTCGATCAGGGCCGACATCGCCATGCCGCGCACGGTCGAGGTGTCGTGCACGAAGTGCAGCGACGGCAAGGTGTGGATGTGCAGGCGCTTGCCCAGCATGTTGCGCAGGTAGCCGGACGCCTTGGACAGGCCTTCCAGCGTCTGGCGCACTTCTTCCGCGCTGTCCTTCAGCAGGGTGAAATAAATCTTGGCGTGGGCGTAGTCGGGGGTCAGCTGGACTTCGCTGATGGTGACCATGCCGACGCGCGGGTCCTTCAGTTCGAAGGCGATGAGTTCCGACAGGTCCTTCTGGATCTGGTCGGCCACGCGCAGGCCGCGCTGTGGAATGCTTTTGCTGTGTTTAGCCATGATGTGCTGCTTGTTCTTTTGTGAGCTTCAATTCACCGTCGTCCCCGCGTAGGCGGGGACCCAAGTTTCTAAGTTCAGTGGCTCTGCTGGGGGCAGTCGTCCAGCGAGCGAACTTGGGTCCCCGCCTGCGCGGGGATGACGTGATAAAAAAGGGCCAGGCCCTCCGCGACATTGCCGCGAAGCGTCCTGGCCCCCATGGTACGCCAACGGCGTGGCTTACAGCGTACGCGCCACTTCGGTGACTTCGAACACTTCCAGGACGTCGCCGACCTGGATTTCGTTGTTGCCCTTCAGCGACAGACCGCACTCGAGACCGGCGCGCACTTCCTTCGCGTCGTCCTTGAAGCGTTTCAGCGAATCGATCTCGCCGGTCCAGATCACGATGTTGTTGCGCAGCAGGCGGACCGACGAGGTACGCTTGACCACGCCATCGGTGACCAGGCAGCCCGCGATCGCGCCGACCTTCGACACCAGGATGACCTGGCGAATCTCGACCTGGCCGGTGACGGTCTCGCGCTTCTCCGGCGCCAGCATGCCCGACAGTGCGGTCTTGATCTCGTCGATCGCATCGTAAATGATGCTGTAGTAACGGATGTCGACGCCGTTCGCCTCGGCCAGCTTGCGCGCCTGGGCGTCGGCACGGGCGTTGAAGCCGATGATGACTGCCTTCGATGCGGTCGCCAGGTTGACGTCCGACTCGGTGATGCCGCCGACCGCCGCATGGACGATCTGCACGCGCACTTCCGAGGTCGACAGCTTCTGCAGCGAGCCCACCAGCGCTTCCTGCGAACCCTGCACGTCGGTCTTGACGATCAGCGGCAGGTTCTTCACCTCGCCTTCGGCCATCTGCTCGAACATGTTTTCCAGCTTCGCGGCTTGCTGCTTGGCCAGCTTCACGTCACGGAACTTGCCTTGACGGAACAGGGCGATTTCACGCGCCTTGCGCTCGTCGGCCATGACCATGACTTCTTCGCCGGCGCTCGGCACTTCGGTCAGGCCCTGGATCTCCACCGGAATCGACGGGCCGGCCGAGGCGATCGTCTTGCCGTTCTCGTCCAGCATGGCGCGGACGCGGCCGAACGAGGAACCCGCCAGCACGACGTCGCCGCGCTTCAGGGTGCCCGACTGCACCAGGATCGTCGCGACCGGGCCGCGGCCCTTGTCCAGACGGGCTTCGACCACCAGGCCACGGGCCAGCGACTCGGTCGGCGCCTTCAGTTCCAGCACTTCGGCCTGCAGCAGCACGTTCTCGAGCAGGTCGTCGATGCCGGTGCCGACTTTCGCCGACACTGGCACGAATGGCGACTCGCCACCGTACTCTTCAGGCACCACGCCTTCGGCGACCAGTTCCTGGGTCACGCGATCCGGGTTGGCGCCCTGCTTGTCGATCTTGTTGATCGCGACGACCAGCGGCACGCCGGCGGCTTTCGCGTGAGCGATCGCCTCTTTCGTCTGCGGCATCACGCCGTCGTCCGCCGCCACCACCAGGATGACGATGTCGGTCGCTTTCGCGCCGCGGGCACGCATCGCGGTGAACGCTTCGTGGCCCGGGGTGTCCAGGAAGGTGATCATGCCGCGCGGGGTGTCCACGTGGTATGCACCGATGTGCTGGGTAATGCCGCCGGCTTCGCCCGACGCGACCTTGGCGCGGCGGATGTAGTCCAGCAGCGAGGTCTTGCCGTGGTCGACGTGACCCATGACGGTGACCACCGGTGCGCGCGAAGTCGATTCGAACTCGGAGTGCTCGCCCTGGTCGGCCAGCAGTGCCTCGGGATCGTCCTCGGCGGCGGCGAAGGCCTTGTGGCCCATCTCTTCCACCAGGATCATCGCGGTTTCCTGATCCAGCACCTGGTTAATGGTGCACATCTGGCCCAGCTTCATCAGCTGCTTGATGACCTCGGATGCCTTGACCGACATCTTGTGCGCCAGTTCGGCCACGGTGATGGTTTCCGGTACAAACACGTCCTTCACGATCGCTTCAAGCGGCGCCTGGAAGTTCGATTCACGATCGTCCGAATGACCGCGACGGCCGCCACGGCCACCGCTGCGCCAGCCGTCACGGCCGCCGGCACCGGCGCCGGCGCCGCCGCGCGTCTTCACGCTCGGGCCGCCACGCTTCTTGGCGTCGTCCGACCAGGTCGACGACACATTGGCCGACTTGATCGACTTCTTGTCGCCCGGCTTCTTGGCGTCGTCCTTCTTGACTTCGCCCGGCTTTTTATCGGCAGGCTTGTGCAGCGTGCCGGCGGCAGCCGCAGGAGCGGCTGGCTTCGGCGCCGGTTCCGGCGCCTTGATCACGCGGCGTGGCTGGCTCATCATGAGCTTGATCTGCGCCACTTCGTCGGCCACGGCCTTGCGTGCGCGCTCGGTGGCGGCAGCGCGTTCGGCGGCTTCCTTGGCGGCGGTTTCCTTGGCAGCCTGGGCCTCCTCGGCGGCTTTCTTGGCCGCTTCGTCGGCGCCGGCGGCTTGCTTGCCCGCCGCGGCTTCCTTGGCGGCCTTGTCGGCGGCAGCCTTGTCGGCGGCGTCGCGCTTGGCCTGTTCTTCGGCTTCGCGCTTGGCCTGCTCTTCAGCCGCCTTGGCTTGCGCCTTTTCTTCGGCTTCCAGCTTGGCCAGGCGTTCCTGCTTCTCGCGCAGGTCGGCCTCTTGACGGGCGATCAGCTCGGCCTGGCGGCGCGATTCTTCCTCGCGGCGCGCCTGTTCGGCGGCGTCGATCACCGGCTCCTCGGGGGCCTTGGTCGTGACCAGGTCGTCGCGCTGCACGAAGGTGCGCTTCTTGCGGACTTCGACCTGGATGGTGCGCGATTTGCCCGACGAATCAGCTTGCTTGATTTCGCTGGTTTCCTTGCGCGTCACCGTGATCTTCTTCTTCTCGCCGGTATCGGCGGCGCCGTGGGTACGGCGCAGATGGTTCAGCAGCTTGTCCTTATCATCTTTCGACAAGGGATCTGACGTCGAGCTTTTCTCGACGCCGGCCGAACGCAGCTGGGTCAGCAGCAGGTCTGCAGGCATCTTCAGCTCGGTGGCAAATTGGGCTACGTTGTTACTCGCCATTCAGTCCTCTTTTCTACGTGTCGCGACAGATGATAAAGAAATGCTCAAGCCTTGGCCGTTTCAGCCAGGCTCCAGGCTTTCGCCTGCAGTGCTTTCGCCCGGTCGTCGTACTTGCTGTCGACCAGTTTCATCTCGTCGTCGGTCACATCATTAAATTCACTCTTGATCAGGTCGCGGGCGCGGTCCGACGACAACGCCAGGATGGCGCCGAATTCGTCATAGGCCAGCGCCGCGAATGCTTCGACCGTCTTGATGCCAGCCAGGCCAAGCTTGCCGGCAACGGTGCGGTCCATGCCTTCCAGATTGACCAGAGCTTCTTCCATGCCTTCGAGACCTTCCTCGGAAGCGATCGCCTCAGTCACCAGCGCGTCACGGGCGCGGGTGCGCAGTTCGTTGACGGTGTCTTCGTCGAACGATTCAATTTCCAGCATCTCGGAAATTGGCACGTATGCGATTTCTTCCAGGCTCGAGAAGCCTTCTTCAACCAGGATATCGGCCACTTCCTGGTCGACGTCCAGTTTTTCCATGAACAGCGCGCGGATCGCGGCCGTTTCTTGCGCCACCTTGTTCGCCGATTCCTCGGCGGTCATGATGTTGATCTTCCAGCCGGTCAGCTCGGACGCCAGGCGCACGTTCTGGCCCGAACGGCCGATCGCGATGGCCAGGTTTTCTTCGTCCACGACCACGTCCATGGCGTGCTTTTCTTCATCGACCATGATCGACGAAACATTCGCCGGGGCCAGGGCGCCGATCACGAACTGGGCCGGATCGTCCGACCACAGCACGATGTCCACGCGCTCGCCGCCCAGCTCGCCGGTCACGGCCTGCACGCGCGAACCGCGCATGCCGACGCAGGTGCCGATCGGATCGATGCGCTTGTCGGCCGTGAACACGGCGATCTTGGCGCGCACGCCGGCGTCACGGGCCGCCGATTTGATCTGCAGCAGGCCCTGTTCGATCTCTGGCACTTCCAGTTCGAACAGCTTCATGATGAACTCTGGCGCGGTGCGCGACAGGATCACCTGCGGGCCACGCATATTGCGGTCCACACGCAGGATGAAAGCGCGCACGCGGTCGCCGATGCGCAGGTTTTCTTTCGGGATCATCTGGTCGCGCGGCAGGCGCGCCTCGATCTTGCCCGACTCGACGATCGCATCGCCGCGTTCCATGCGCTTGATGGTGCCGGTCACCAGCGAATCGCCGCGCTCCAGGAAGTCTTGCAGGATCTGCTCGCGCTCGGCATCGCGCACGCGCTGCAGCACGACTTGCTTGGTGTCCTGGGCAAAACGACGGCCGAACTCGACCGACTCGATCGGCTCTTCGATGTATTCGTCGACTTCGATATCAGGAATTTGTTCCTTGGCTTCGAAGTGCAGGATTTCCTGGTCAGGCAGCTGCAGGCCCGCTTCATCAGGCACCACGTGCCAGCGGCGGAAAGTCTCGAACTCGCCGGTGTCGCGATCGATTGACACGCGAATGTCGACTTCGCCTTCATAGCGCTTCTTCGTGGCCTGTGCCAGCGCGAACTCGAGCGCACCGAAAACGACTTCCTTGTCGACGTTCTTTTCGCGCGCAAGCGCATCCACCAGCAATAAAATTTCGCGACTCATGCTTTGCGACTCCTAAAATCCACCTGTGGCACCAAACGTGCCTTGTCCAATTCGGCCAGCGTAAATTCCATCAACGCCGGGCCATCTTTACTGTCAAATTCCAAACCGACCTTGTCGTTCTCGACGCCGCGCAGGATACCGGTATAGGTTTTCCGGTTCGCGCTGCCCGGCACCGCGACGCGCAGCTTGACCGTGCACTCATGGCCAGCGAAGCGGGCGAAATCGGCGAGGGTTCGTACCGGGCGATCGAGGCCCGGCGACGAAATTTCCAATCGTTCGTAATCGACGTTTTCCACGGTCAGCACGTGCGACAGCTGGTGGCTCACCTTGGCGCAGTCCTCGACCGTGATCGGGCCCTTTTCGTCCGCGTCGGCAGCCGGGAAATCGATGTATACACGCAGGATCCCGCGCTCGCCCCGCTCCACATCGACGAGGTCATAGCCGAGTCCACTGACTGTCGTGGCGATTAAGTCAAACTGCTGCACGGCACTTCTCCAGGGCTTTAAAACGATTTACCAAAAAAAAAATGGGCATCTGCCCATCTTTTTGTACTTACAACCCAACCAGATGAAAGCACTTGCACCAATTTCACGCGCATCACGACTCGCGGATACAACGTTCGGGAAGGACTTCGATTAGGCTGCAAATTATACTGCTTTTCCGCTTCTCTCGCAATCGCCATACCATAAATGAGATTTTAAACAACAGTTGGCAGTGTGCTATGGGCTGCGAAACATTTTACGCCGATCCGGCGACGCATGCGCGACCTGCGCACGGTTGCGCAGGCCGGTCATGAACGGTGCTCAGCCGCGGCGTCCACGGCGCGGCAAGCCGTGTTCCGAGCCACGCGGCCCCTGGCCGCCGCGACGGCCGCCGCCGGTGCCGGCGAAGCCGAAGGTGGTCTGCAGCGGATCCGGCTGGCGCGGACGGCCGCTGCCGGCGCCACCCTTGCCGCCACCCGCGTTGGCGCCACGGCCCTTGCCGCCGCCCTGGCCGCCGAAACCGCCCTGGCGACCGCCGACTGGCTTGCCACTCGGCACTGGGCCGTTCAGGATGCCCTGCCCACGGGTGGCGCCGACCCGCGCCACCGGCGGGCCGAAGGGATCGACGTTGCGATTGGCGTCGGCACGGTCGATGCGATTGCCGTCGCTGCGATCGTTGTTGCGCTCGGCGCCACGGTTGCCGTCGGCGCGCATGCCTTCCGGACGCGGGCCCTTGCCCTTGTGGCCGCCCTTGACATGCTTCTCGGGAGCAGCGCCCTTCTTCTCGACGCCGAAGGCCGCCATCAGGGCGCGCACGTCGTTTTCTTCCAGTTCTTCCCAGCGACCGCGCTTGAGGCCGGTCGGCAGGGTCATGGCGCCGTAGCGGGTGCGGATCAGGCGCGAGACGGTCAGGCCGACCGCCTCGAACATGCGGCGCACCTCGCGGTTGCGGCCTTCGCCGATCACCACGCGGTACCAGCGGTTGATGCCTTCGCCGCCGCCGTTCTGGATCTTCGAGAACGCGGCCTTGCCGTCGTCGAGCTCGACGCCGGACAGCAGCTTCTGGCGCATGCCTTCCTCGAGCTCGCCCAGGGTGCGCACCGCGTATTCGCGGTCGATGTTGTAGCGCGGGTGCATCAAGCGGTTGGCCAGGTCGCCCGAGGTCGTAAACAGCAGCAGGCCCTCGGTATTGAAGTCGAGGCGGCCCACGGCCAGCCATTTGCCGGCCTTCATGGTCGGCAGGCGGTCGAACACCGATGGACGGCCTTCCGGATCGTCATGGCTGACGATCTCTCCGGCCGGCTTGTGGTAGACCAGCACGCGCGGCGGCTTGCTGCTCACGCGGCGCTGGATCAGCTTGCCGTTGATGCGGACCGCGTCGGTCGGCAGGATGCGCTGGCCGATATGGGCCGGCTCGCCGTTGACCGAGACGCGGCCGGCGACGATCAGCTCTTCCATGTCGCGGCGCGAACCCAGGCCGGCCTCGGCCAGCACCTTGTGCAGCTTCGGCGCATCGTCGTCGGCGGTCAGGTCGCGCCGCGCCGGCTTGGACGAAGCGTTGCCGCGCGCGCCGTCGTTGGCGTCGAAGTCGCTCGACGTGACGAAGGAGAACACATTGTCGGCCTCGTTGCCCGGCTGCTGCTTGCCGCCCTTGCCCTGCGGCTGCTGCTTGCCGCCGCGGCCGATCTGCTTGGCCGGACGTCCGCCTTCGGTCGGACGAGCGCTCTGCTGGCCCGGACGGCCGCTTTGCTGGCCGCGCTTGCCCTGCTTGTGCTGGCCACGGCCGCGCGCTTCTTGTTTACCCTCTTGCTTACCTTCCTGCCCGCCTTCCGGCACGGCATCAAAGCCAGCCTCGGGCGCCGCAGCGGCCTGCTCGGCGACAGCCGGCGCGGCGGCCTGCTGCAAGGCTTCGCGTTCGGCGCGCTTTTCGCGCATCTGGCGCGGGCCGCGCGGCTTGCGCGCTTCCTGGGCCGGAGCGGCGTCGACCGCGGCCGGCGCTTCGGCGACCGCGTCTGCCGGTGCGGCGGCGGACTCTTCTTTCGCGGCCTTGGTGGCGCGCGGCTTGCGGGCCTTCGGCGCCGGCGCTTCGGCGGTTGGCGCAGGTTCGGCGGCGACCGGCTCGGCGGCGACGGCCGCCTTGCGGGTGCGCTTCGGCTTGGCCGGCGCGTCGGCCGCTACGGCCTCGCCCGGCGCAGTGTCGGCCACGGCAGCCGCCTTGCGCGTACGCTTCGGCTTGGCTGCAGCTGGCTCGCCTGCATCCACAGGCTTGGTCTCGTTTTGTTCAGTTGGGTTCATCGTTCGTGTCTTTATTGTGCTGACCCGCCTCGGCAATCCCGTCATCAAGCGTGTCGCGGATCGGAACTTCAACGGGTGAAGTAGCTAAATCGTCGGCGGCCGCGCTGGCGTCCGCCCTGTCAAAATTATCGTTCAATGCCGCCTCGAGGGCTTCCAGGCTGCGGCTGTCGGGGCCTTCGGCCAGCGGCTGCAGCGGCGGCAGCTGCGAGAGCGACGCCAGGCCCAGGTCGTCCAGGAACTGGCGCGTGGTGCCCAGCAGCGCCGGCCGCCCCACCACTTCGCGGTGGCCGACGACGTCGATCCAGCCGCGGTCTTCCAGCATCTTGATGGTCTGCGAATTGACCGCGACGCCGCGGATCTCTTCGATGTCGCCGCGCGTGACCGGCTGGCGGTAGGCGATGATCGCCAGCGTTTCCAGGGTCGCCCGCGAGTACCTGGGCGGCTTTTCGGGCGACAGGCGGTCGAGATAGGGCTTCATCTCGGGACGGCTCTGGAAGCGCCAGCCCGACGCCAGGCTGACGATCTCGATGCCGCGTCCATCCCAATCCTGGCGCAGTTCTTCCAGCAAGATTTTGATCGTATCGGCGCCGACGCCGGCGCCGACCTGCCGTCCTTGCGCGTCGACCTCGGCGAAGAGTTTCTTCATGCCATGGATCGACATCGGCTCGCGGGCGCATAGCAAGGCGGTTTCGAGGACTCTCTTGGCCTCGTCAGTATTCATATCGCGATGTCGTCAATCAAACAATTCGGCCAATCGGGGTCGGGACAGGATCAATGCGCGTGGCGCGCATGCCTGCGCGCCATGCGCCTGTCGCCCTGCGATCTGCTGCCTGAAACCGGAATCCGTGGGCCCGGCGCGCTGAGCGCCGGAGCTGTTACATGGCAGGCAAGGAACCCGCCAGGGGCAACCCGCCTGCGCGACGGGCCGCTGGTGTTGATCTTCATTGCGAAACGTGGAACTCGGCGGAACTCTATCTCTTAGGCACGCCCGCGATCGGGGCGCTGCCGGGGAGCGGCCTGTGCGGCACGCGAGTGGACGACGTCGTTTCTTCCAACTGGCGGCCATTGTAACCGATAAAACCCCGCAGCGGACAAGGGGGCGGCGCTGCGATGTGCGCCTATTTGCGTCAGTCGGACAGTTTTTCCGACAAAATCGCCGATACGCCAAGGAATGCGGGGTACTCGGCCGTGATCACATAGGTCGGCACGTCGGCCAGGTAGCCAACGAAGCGTCCCTTCTGCTCGAAGCGGCGGCGGAACGAGGAACGGTCGAAGCGCTCCCCGAGGCGCGGCACGATGCCGCCGCCGATGTACACGCCGCCCTGGGCGCCGAGGGTGACCGCCAGGTTGCCGGCCACGGTGCCGAGCATGCCGCAGAACGCTTCCAGCACCTCGTCGCACAGCGCGCATTCGCCGCTGAGTGCGCGGCGCGAGATCTCGGCCGCGCCGAGGCGCTCGCCGGGGCGGCCGGCGCGGTCGGCCAGCGCACGGTAGATGAGCTCGACGCCGGCGCCGGACAGGAAGCGCTCGAACGAGACGTGCTCGAATTCGCGCCAGGCATATTGCAGGATCGCGACTTCCTGCTCGTTGACGGGAGCGAAGCTGACGTGGCCGCCTTCGCTGCGCAGCGCGGTCCAGCTGTCGCCGCACGGCACCAGGCCGGAGACGCCGAGGCCGGTGCCGGCGCCCAGCAGGCCCAGCGCCGCGTCCGGCTGCGGCGCGCCACCGCCCACCTGGCGTTTTTGCTCGCCCAGGTGCGGCAGCGAACGCGCCAGGGCCGAGAAATCATTAACCACCAGCAGGATTTCGAAGCCGCACTCTTGCCGCAAGGCTTCAGTGGAAAATTCCCAGTGGTGATTGGTCATACGCACATAGTCGCCGTTCACCGGGTTGGCGATGGCGATCGCGGCGTGGCGGATCGGCGCGGCGCTGATCGCCTTGACCGCCGCGCTGCCCAGGTAGGCGCGCATGGCATCCCCCAGGGTGGCATGGTCGGCGCAAGGCAGCACCTCGACCGCCTCGAGCCGGCCCGGCCCCAGCTCCAGCACGAAGCGGCAATTGGTGCCGCCGATATCGGCAAGCAGGCGGGCGCCGCCGCGATGGGGGCGGTCGGTCGATGGGCTGAACGGGGAGGCAGTCATGGTGGTACGCATGTAAAAGACGCCCAAGCTTACTAAATTTTTTGCCCTGACGACAAGTGTTTTCTGTAGTTTAGGTACATACTCCGCAACGAGGCGGATCATGACAACCCGCCGCCTACTCGCATCGACGTAGTAGAACTACTTTTTTGATGAAGCAGAGAGCATCGCGCCGCCCGCCGGACGGCGCGCCGGTCAGCAGGTTGCCGGATCGAGCTCGGGATCGTTGCCGCGCTGGGCGTTCCAGGCGTCGAGCCCGCCCTTGAGCGGACGCGCACGGTGGAAGCCGTTGGCCATGAACTGGCGCGCCACTTCGGCGGCGGTGACGTCGTCCGGGCAGCTGCAATAGACGACGATGTGGCGGTCGCGGTCGAGCGAAGCCATCAGGTGTTCGGGCTGGCAGGCCTTGAAGATCACGGCGCCGGGAATCGCGGCTTCCATCTGCTGCGCGCTCAGGCTGCGCGCATCGATGATCACCGGATCGTGGCCGGCCTCGATCAGGGCCAGCACCTCGTCGATCCCGATGCGCTCGATCGCGCTGCGCGAACGGTGGCGACGCCGCTCGGCATACTTGAAGGCGATGAACAGGGCCAGCAGGCCGGCCACGATCGTCAGCGCCGTGCTGCCCATGGTCGAGAGCGTGTCGAGGACGCCGTCGACGCTGTTATGGAACCAGACGCCGAGCAGGATGCCGGTGCCGCTCCAGAGCGCCGCGCCGGTGACCGCATACAGCAGGAACAGGCGCGGGTTGACGCCCATGGCGCCCGACAGCGGCGCCGCGATGGTGTTAAAGCCGGGAACGAACTTGGACACCAGCAGCGACTTGACGCCGAACTTGCGGAAGCGGTCCTCGGTCTGGTTGACGCAGGAATCGGGGGACAGCGAAATCTTGCACAGCAGCCGCAGGATGCGCTTGCCGTAGAAGCGGCCGGCGCGGAACCAGAAGGCGTCGCAGATCAGGCAGGCCAGGATGGCGGCCATCCATACCAGGTGCCAGCTCACGTCGGCGGTGACCGAGAGCGCGCCGGCCACGATCAGGACCGGGTAGGCGGGTATGGGCAGGCCGAACTGTTCGACGAGGACGATGCCGAACACGATCAGCACGCCATAGACTTGGAGGAGTTCGGCTAGCTGGGGCATTTCTGTATATTAGCGCAATTGGGCTGGAGGCACAGGAACGCCCCCTATTCCTTTTGGCGTAAGCGCAACGCCAGTGACGGATGAGCTGTTTTTACAAGACGCCACGCGGAATCGCCGCCAGCAGCGAGCGCGTGTATGGATGCTGCGGGTCGCGGTACAGCGCGTCGGCGTCCGCCATCTCGACCACGCTGCCATGGTGCATCACCATCACCTGGTCCGAGATGTACTTGACCACCGACAGGTCGTGCGAGATGAAGATATAGCTCATGCCGTATTCATCCTGCAGGTCTTGCAGCAGGTTGAGCACCTGGGCCTGCACCGAGACGTCGAGCGCCGACACCGATTCGTCGCACACCAGGATCTCGGGCCGCATGGTCAGGCAGCGCGCGATCGCGATGCGCTGGCGCTGGCCGCCAGAAAACTCGTGCGGATAGCGGCCATAGGCGGCGTCCGGCAAGCCCACCCGCCCCAGCAAGCCGCGCGCCAGTTGCGCACGCTCCATTTCATTGGCGCCGATGCCGTGGATGCGCATCGGTTCCAGCAAGATCTGGCCGACCGTGAAACGCGGATTGAGCGAGGCATAGGGATTCTGGAAGATGATCTGGATCCGCCGTTTATACGCCTGGAATTCGCGGTCGGACATGGCCAGCAGGTCACGCCCCTCGAACAGCGCCGAGCCGCCGCTCGCGCGGTGCAGGCGCAGCAGGGTCAACCCAACCGTGGTTTTTCCGGACCCCGACTCGCCCACCACGCCCAGGGTCTTGCCGCGGCCCAGGGTGAACGAGACGTCCTTGACCGCCTTGAATTCGCGCTTGCCGAACAGGCCTTCGCGCAGCCAGAAGCTTTTCGCCAGGTTGTTGACCACCAGCACCGGCTGGTCGTCCGGCGCCGTGCCGCGCACGCGCTGCGCCGGCGCCTGGTCGGACGCCCAATCGGGCACTTGATCGGGCAGGATGCGGCCGCTCAGATAGTCGTCGATCACCGGCAGGCGCAGCGGCCGCGCATCGAGCGGCGGCCGGCAATGCAGCAGGGCCCGGGTATACGCGTCGACCGGAGCGCCGAATACCTGGCCGGCCGCGCCCTCCTCGCGCACCTCGCCGTGGCGCATCACGATCACGCGGTCGGCGATCTCGCCCACCAGCCCCAGGTCGTGGGTGATGAACAGCACCGCCATGCGGCGCTCGCGCTGCAGGCGCGCGATCAGCTCCATGATCTGCTTCTGGATCGTCACGTCCAGCGCGGTGGTCGGCTCGTCGGCGATCAGGAGGCGCGGCTCGCAGGCGATCGCCATCGCAATCATCACCCGCTGCTGCTGGCCGCCCGACATCTGGCTCGGGTAGGCGTCGATCTTGCGCTCGGGTTCGGGAATGCCGACCTCGTGCAGCAGCGCCAGGGTGCGCGCCCGCGCCGCGCGCCTGCTCATGCCCAGGTGCAGGCGCAGGACTTCGCCGATCTGGTAGCCGACCGTGAACACCGGATTGAGCGAGGACATCGGCTCCTGGAAGATCATCGCGATGTCCTTGCCGCACAGCGCGCGCCGCTCGCGCGCAGGCAGGCCGAGCAGCTCGCGGCCGGCGAAGCGGATGCTGGAAGCGGGATCGATGACGGTGGTCTGCGCCGGCAGCAGGCCCATAACGGCCAGCGAGCTGACCGACTTGCCGCTGCCGGACTCGCCCACCAGCGCCACCGTGCTGTTGTCGGGGACGTCGAACGAGATGCCCTTCAAGGCGTCGAAGGTCTGCCGCTTGTCGGTGCGAAAGGCGATGCGCAGGTCGCGCACTTCCAACAATGGTTCCTGGGTCATATCGGCCGTCATTTGATCTTGGGATCGAGCGCATCGCGCAGCGCATCCGCGAACAGCGAGAAGCTCGTCACCAGCAGCACCATCGCGCCCGCCGCCGCCGCCAACTGCCACCACTTGCCGAGGATCAGTTCATTCTGCGCCTCGTTGAGCATGCTGCCCCAGGACACGGTGCCGACCGGCACGCCGAAGCCCAGGAACGACAGGATCACCTCGGCCTTGATGAAGCCCACCACCAGGATCGACATCTGCACCAGCGCCACGTGCGAGACATTGGGCAGGATGTGGCCGAACATGCGGGACCAGCTCGACGCGCCGATGGCATCCGCCGCCATCACGTATTCGCGCGCGCCGTGCTTGATGTATTCGGCGCGCATCAGGCGGTAGGGGCCGGTCCAGCCGGTCAGGCCGAGGATCAGCACGATGGTGGCCACGCCTTTTTGCTGGAGCACGGCGGCCACGGTCAGGATCATGAGGATCGCCGGAATCGCCGTGAAGATGCTGTAGAACCAGTTGAACAGGTCGTCGACCCAGCCGCCATAAAAGCCCGAGACGGCGCCGAACAGGGTGCCGAGCGCCACCGCCAGCAGGGCCGCCACCAGGCCCACCACGATCGAGGTCTCGCCGCCCTTGATGGTCTTCTTGACGATGTCGTGCCCCCATTTGTCGGCGCCGAACGGCAGGGTCGTGCGCTTTTCGACCGGCGGATGGGTCTGCGCCACCTGCGCCTCGAGCTCGGCCAGATCGATCGCCAGCGGGTCGAAGGCGTTCGGCGGCGTGGCGCGCGGCAACTGGGCGCGGGCCAGGGCGCGCGCCGTGGCGTCGGCGCCGACGAAGCTGGGCGGCGCGTAGTTGACCGCCACCTCTTGTTCCCAGTCGCTGGCCAGCATGCCCGTGGCGGACAACAGCACCAGCAGCAGGAAAGCGGCGACGACGGCCAGCGCCGCCATCCCGACGCGGTCGGCGCGCAGGCGCCGCCAGGCGAGCGCCCACAGTCCGGGAGAGCGCATGTGCACGGTGGTGGTCATCGTCATTTGAGCTGCACGCGCGGATCGACCGCCTGGTACAGCAGGTCGGCCAGCAGGTTGAACACCATGGTCGCGGCGGCCACATAGACCGTGATCGCCTTGATCACCGGGAAATCGCTGCGCTCGACCGCCAGGATCACTTCGCGGCCGATGCCGGGAATGCCGAAGAAGCGCTCGAGCAGGAAGGCGCCGATCAGCAGCGCCGGCAGGTTGGCCATGACGTGGGTGATGATCGGGATCGCGGCATTGCGCAGCACGTGGACCCAGACAATGCGGCCCTCCTTCAGGCCCTTGGCGCGCGCGGTGCGCACATAGTCCTGCCCCGCTTCGTCGAGCACGAAGCTGCGGTACAGGCGCAGGGTCGGCGCGATCGACACCGCCAGGCCGATGATGATCGGCAGCAGCGCATACCTGAGCAAATTCTCTCCCAGACTATTGCCCCAACCCTGGACCGGAAACAGGCCCAGCTGGTAGGCGAACACGTACTGGAACACGATGATGTAGACCAGGATCGAGATCGACATCCCGACCGTGCAGGCGACCATCACGGCGCGGTCGGTCAGCGAGCCGCGCACGAAGGCGATCGCCAGCGCCAGCGCGATGCCCAGCACGGTCTCGAGCACGGTCAGCGGAATCAGGACCGTGAGCGACGGCCCCAGGCGGCTCGCGATGATGTGCGACACCGGCTCGCCCGTGCTCCAGGCGTTGCCGAAGTCGAAGGTCAGGATCTGCTTGACGAAGATCCATAGCTGCACAGCATACGGCTGGTCGGTGCCGAGCTGGCGCCGGATGTTCTCGATCGCGCCGGCGTCGGCCATCTTGCCGGCCAGCAGGTAGGCCGGGTCGCCGCCGACCCAGTTGAACAAGAAAAACACCAGCAGCACCACGCCGCCCATCGTCGGCAGCATCTGCCACAGCCGGCGCAGGACATAAGCAAACATCGCACTCCCGAATTTGCGGATTGGGCGAACGTGCCGCCCCCAGGTTTGCCACCAAGCCAAATTCACGATGGCAAAAAACGACACGATAGCGCATATCCGCACGCACCGACAGCCGCGCAATCTTATGCCCCGATAGTCACAGGTTATTACAATGTAATGACACTGGTATCAAGAATTCATATAAGAAGCTTGCCGACGACCTGATATATGTACATCGCCGGATTCGCAATATCATGTCCCAAAAATATAGTTTGAACGAATCAAATGCTATATCTAACTATATTTTTCGCATGATATATCGTATTTCGAGTTTTGTGACTTTTGTGTGACTAGCATCAAAATTGCAGATTGTAAAGACAAGTCATCAGACAGTTGTATTTTGCTGCATACAGACGTTACCAATTGACACTATCTATTCGTCAATGTTTTTATTGTTAAGTAGTAAAAACATGCCGGGCCCATTCGCCACGGCGATTCACTTGACTTTACTGGCGACGCGACCCGCCGCCAGGTCTTAGGGGAAGACTGACTATGATGGTTGAAACTGTGTTATCTCGATCGATACGCCTGATGTGCGCCGGCGGCCTTGTCGTCGCCGTGACCGGCGCCCACGCGCAGGAAGCGCCGCCTGCCGTCGAATCGGCCCAGCGCGTGGAAGTGACCGGTTCGCGCATCGCGACCGCCAACCTGGAAAGCGTCAGCCCGGTCACCGTGGTCGGCGCCAAGGATATCGCGCTGGAGGGCGTGAAATCGGTCGAGAGCCTGCTGAACAACCTGCCCCAGGTGTTCGCCGACCAGGGCGGCTCGATCTCGAACGGCTCGTCCGGCACGGCCACCGTCAACCTGCGTAACTTCGGCGCCGACCGCACCCTGGTGCTGGTCAACGGCCGCCGCCTGCCGGCCGGCAGCCCGCGCAATACCGCGGCCGACCTGAACCAGATTCCCGCCGCGCTGATCAAGCGCGTCGAGGTGCTGACCGGCGGCGCCGGCGCCATCTACGGTTCGGACGCCGTGGCCGGTGTCGTCAACTTCATCATGAACGACACCTTCCAGGGTGTGCAGATCGACGCCAACTACCAGTTCTACAACCACGACCAGAACGGCGGCCTGGCGGCCCAGGCGGCCCAGCGCCGCAACTACCCGCTGCCGGACGACGTCGGCGCCGACGCCAAGATCAAGGACATCAGCCTGCTGCTGGGCGGCAACTTCGCCGACGGCAAGGGCAATGCCACGCTGTACTTCGGCTACAAGAAGGAAGATCCGGTGCTGCAGTCGCAGCGCGACTTCTCGTCCTGCTCGCTGGACGGCTTCAGCTCGGGCAACCAGTTCAACTGCGGCGGCTCCGGCACCAGCTACCCGGGCCGCTTCATCACCGCCAACGGCGACCGCACCGTCGCCGACGCCAACGGCAACGTGCGTCCTTACGTGGCCGCCACCGACCAGTACAACTTCGGCCCGCTGAACTACTACCGCCGTCCGACCGAACGCTACACCTTCAGCGCCTTCAGCCACTACGACATCAACGAGAAGGCGCGCCTGTACACCGAAGCCAGCTTCCACGACGACAGCACGGTGGCGCAGATCGCTCCATCCGGCCTGTTCGGCCTGGATGCCTCGGGCGCCAACGCGATCCGCTGGGAAAACCCGCTGCTCACCGATGCATGGCGCAGCGCGCTCGGCATGACCGGCCCGGGCGACACCGCCGACGTCCTGATCTTCCGCCGCAACGTCGAAGGCGGCGGCCGCCAGGACGACCAGCGCCACACGTCGTACCGCGGCGTGATCGGCATCAAGGGCGACATCGGCAACTGGCGCTATGACGCCTTCGCCCAGGTCGGCAAGGTGCTGTACTCGGAAACCTACTACAACGACTTCTCGGTCGCCCGCAGCGCACGCGCGCTGGACGTCATCGCCGACGCCAACGGCAACCCGGTGTGCCGCAGCTTCGCCAACGGCACCGACCCGAACTGCGTCCCATACAACATCTGGCGCCTTGGCGGCGTGAGCCAGGACGCGCTGAGCTACCTGCAGACGCCGGGCTTCCAGCGCGGCAGCACCTCGCAGACCGTGCAGGGCATCAACCTGTCGTCCGACCTGGGCGAATACGGCCTGACCATCCCGGGCAGCAATGAAGGCATCGGCGTCGCCTTCGGCTGGGAGCACCGCACCGAAAAACTGGACCTGAACGCCGACGCGGCCTTCTCGACCGGCGACCTGGCCGGCCAGGGCGGCCCGACCCAGAGCGTGGCCGGCCAGTTCAGCGTGCGCGACTACTTCGCCGAGACCCGCATCCCGATCCTGCAGAACGTGCCGCTCGCCGACCAGCTGACCGTGACCGCCAGCTACCGCAAGTCTGACTATTCGACCGGCCACAAGACCAATTCCTACGGCGCCGGCATCGAGTGGGCGCCGGTGGAAGAAGCGAAGTTCCGCTTCAGCTACCAGCGCGCGGCGCGCGCGGCCAACGTCGTCGAGCTGTTCAGCCCGTTCGGCCTGAGCCTGTTCGGCATGTCGAACGACCCTTGCGCCGGCGCCAACCCGAGCGCCACCCTGGCGCAGTGCCAGCTGACCGGCGTCACCGCGGCCCAGTACGGCAACATCCAGGACAGCCCTGCCCTGCAGTACAACCAGATCAGCGGCGGCAACCCGAACCTGGAGCCGGAAACCTCCGACTCGTATACCCTGGGCCTGGTGCTGACCCCGTCCCGCAACAGCTCGATCACCATCGACGCCTTCGACATGAAGGTCGAGGGCACGATCGGCGGCTTGCCGGCCTCGACCACGCTGACCCAGTGCCTGAACACGGGCGATCCGACCTTCTGCTCGCTGATCACGCGTGACCGCCTGGGCACCCTGTGGGCGCTGCCGGCCGCGCAGGTCGTCGCGACCAACCAGAACCTGGGCCAGATGTCGACCAAGGGCGTCGACCTGGGCGCCAACTACCGCATGAAGATGGGCGCATGGGGCGGCCTCGACCTGTCGCTGATGGGCACCTACCTGAAGGAATTCATCCAGGAAGACTTCCCGGGTTCGGGCGAGTACGACTGCGCCGGCTTCCACGGCACCTCGTGCGGCACCCCGATGCCGAAATGGCGCCACAAGCTGCGCGCGGTGTGGGCAACCCCATGGCGCGGCCTGGAACTGGGCGCGACCTGGCGCTACGTCCGTGGCACCAAGCTCGACCAGTCCAGCGACAATCCGATCCTGGCGGGCGACTTCGAGCCGGCCGACGAACGCATGGGCGCACGCAGCTACCTGGACCTGGTGGGCAACTACCGCATCAACGACAACTTCACCTTCCGCGCCGGCATGAACAATGCGCTGGACAAGGATCCACCGGTGTCGGGCGTCGTCGCGGCCGTGTTCGGCAACGGCAATACCTATCCGCAGGTGTATGACACCCTGGGCCGTCACATCTTCCTGAACGTGACCGCCAAGTTCTAAGCCGCCGACAGGCGAAAAAAACGGCGCACTTCGGTGCGCCGTTTTTCATTTGGTGGCCGGAGCGGATCAGTCCTGGCGCAACCTGCGCTGGCGCACCGCTTGTGCCAATCCTTCCAGCACTCCCACGCTGGTATCCCAGTCGATGCAGCCATCGGTCACCGACTGGCCATAGGTCAGCTCCTTGCCCGGCACCAGGTCCTGGCGTCCGGCCACCAGGTGCGACTCGATCATCACGCCGACGATGCGGTCGTCGCCGCCCGCGATCTGGGCCGCGATGTCGGCGCACACCGGCACCTGGTTCTCCGGCTTCTTGGAACTGTTCGCATGCGAAGCGTCGATCATCAGGCGGCTGGCCAGGCCGAGCGCGGCGATCTGGCGGCACGCCTCCTCGACGCTGGCGGCATCGTAGTTCGGCGTCTTGCCGCCGCGCAGGATGATGTGGCAATCCTCGTTGCCCGAGGTCGACACGATGGCCGAGTGGCCGCCCTTGGTCACCGACAAGAAATGGTGTGGCTGCGACGCGGCCTTGATCGCCTCGGTCGCGATCTTGATATTGCCGTCGGTGCCGTTCTTGAAGCCGACCGGGCACGACAGCCCTGACGCCAGCTCGCGGTGCACCTGCGACTCGGTGGTGCGGGCGCCGATCGCGCCCCAGCTGACCAGGTCGGCAATGTACTGCGGGCTGATCACGTCGAGGAACTCGGTGCCGGCCGGCAGGCCCATCTCGTTGATGTCGCGCAGCAGCTCGCGCGCCATGCGCAGGCCGTCGTTGATGCGGAAGCTGTTGTCCATGTACGGGTCGTTGATCAGGCCCTTCCAGCCGACCGTGGTGCGCGGCTTCTCGAAATAGACGCGCATCACGACTTCCAGCTCGCCGGCGAAGCGGCGGCGCTGCTCGACCAGCCTGCGCGCATACTCGAGCGCCGCCTTCGGGTCGTGGATCGAGCACGGTCCGATCACCACCATCAGGCGGTCGTCCTGGCCGTGCAGGATGCGGTGCAGGTCGATGCGCGCGCCGCTTGCTGTCTGCTCGGCCTGCGGGGTCACCGGGAACTCGCGGATCAGGTGCGAGGGCGGCGTCAGTTCCTTCATTTCACGGATGCGTAAATCGTCGGTGCGGGGCATGCTGGGACTCCCTTTCGTGCTGTTCTTTGCTGTATTGGTTCAGGACTGGAAATAAAAAAACCGCCATCGCTGGCGGTTTGTCTGGATGTTGCCGGGACGTTTTACTGCGCGTACCCGCCGCTACTCCACCGCCAGGGGCTGGAATGGCTAAAGTAAAAAAAGCGGGTAAAGAAAGCGTGGCGCATGGTGTCGTCCGGGTTTGGTCGAATTGACTATAACAACAAGGCATGAAAGTTGGCAAGCCTTTTGTCGCCCGTTCCACGCTTGTACAGACAACAATCGGTTGCAGCAAACTGACATGCCCATCTGAACTCGGGCACCTACGCCCCTTATCTTGCGCGCATCTTGCGTTAGCTCAGTCCCGCCATGGCTGCCGATGCAACAGTCAATTCAAGCCCGGCGGGCGCGCGTGTTGATTGTAGACACAAATAGGTGCTAAGAGGTGCCAGGGAAATTGATCTGCAATAAGGATCAAGCCCTCCACCCGCGCCATCCGGATCCTTCCATCCACTGGAGTGTCGGACCATGACTGAAACCCTGCTTTCCCGTTCCGTGCGCCGCCTGTTCGCGGGAGGCGGCGCCGCCGGCCTGGCGCTCGCCGGCCCCGTGCTGCTGGCCCTTCCCCACCCTGCCGTCGCGCAAGAAGCCGCTCCCGTGGCCCGCGTCGAGATCACCGGCTCGAACATCCGCCGCGCCCAGGCCGAGACCGCGTCGAGCGTGCTCACCGTCAACCGCAACGATATCGAGCGCTCGGGCAAGACCACGGTGGCCGAGCTGCTGCAGACCCTGGCGGTCGACAACCAGGGCTCGGTGCCGATGAGCTTTGGCAGCGGCTTCGCGGCCGGCGCCTCGGGCATCTCGCTGCGCGGCCTGGGCACGGCCTCGACCCTGGTGCTGCTCAACGGCCGCCGCATGGCGCCCTACGGCCTGGCCGACGACGGCCAGAAGGTGTTCGCCGACCTCAACGTGATCCCGACCGACGCGGTCGAGCGCATCGAGATCCTCAAGGACGGCGCCTCGGCCATCTATGGTTCGGACGCGATCGCCGGCGTGGTCAACATCATCCTGCGCCGCAACTTCCAGGGCACCAGCGCGCGCGCGCTGTACGGCAGCGGCGAGGCCGGCGACGGCCAGCAGCACAACCTGGCCCTGGCCTGGGGCTTCGGCGACCTCGAGACCGACCGCTACAACGTGCTGGTCAACGTCGAGTACAAGCACACGCAAGAAATCTGGTACCGCGACCGCGGCAACCGCGACTACATCGGCAAGATCGACCTGCGGCCCTATGGCTATTCGGCCCAGGAAGGCTTCGGCGGCACCGGCGCCATCACCGGCAACAACCAGTCCGGCAACGCCATCAACGGCAATGTGCGCAACCCCGACACGCTGGAGTACTACAACCGCGGCAACCTGGCCGGGCCCGGCTTCACGCGCACCTTCCCGGGCGCCGCCTGCAGCAATTTCACCAATCACCCGCAGGGCGATCCGCTCGGCGGCTGCCTGGTCGATTCGGCCTTCCTGTACAACCAGATCCAGCCCGACAGCGAATACCTGTCGCTGTACAGCCGCGGCACGCTCAAGCTGCAGGGCGATACCGAGGCCTATGCCGAACTCAATCTGTACAACAGCCTGGCCCAGTCCAGCTCAACGCCGAATCCGATCGCGGCCAGCGTCGGCTATCCCGGCGGCCCGGTCAGCAACGCCGGCGTCCAGCTCGGCGCCGAGCACCCCGACAACCCATACTTCGGCCGTGCGGCGCGGCTGCGCTACCTGCCGTTCGACGTCGGCCCGCGCGAGTCCGACATTTCCTCGACCTTCATCCGCGCGCTGTTCGGCGCGCGCGGCACCCACGGCGCCTGGGACTGGGATACCTCGCTGCTGTATTCGACCAGCCGGGTCGACAACGACCGCCGCGGCTACCTGCAGCGCGACGCCACCTTCGCCCTGCTCGACCCGTCGGCCGCGAACGTGGCGGCGGCCCAGGCCAATCCCGGCTACCGCGCGCTGCCGGCCGGCGCCTATTGGCGCATCGCCGAGAACGCGGGCCTGAATTCACCGGACCTGTACGCCGCCCTGTCGCCGACCATCTCGAACGACGCCGAGACCGAGATCGCCCAGGTCGACTTCAAGGCCACGCGCGAGATCGGCAAGCTGGCCGGCGGCGCGGTGGGCGTGGCGCTGGGCGCCGAATTCCGCCACGAGTCGGCGCGGCTGGAGCCGACCGCCGGCACCGAGCGCGGCAACATCATCGGCCTCGGCTACTCGGCCTATGACGGCCAGCGCAACGTGACCGGCATTTATGGCGAAGTGCTGGCGCCGGTGCTGCCCGGACTCGAACTGACCGGCGCCATGCGCTACGACCACTTCACCGACGTGGGCGACGCCTGGACCCCGAAGGTCGGCGTCAAGTGGAACCCGCGCCGCGAGCTGGCGCTGCGCGCCACCTGGGCCAAGGGCTTCCGCGCGCCGAGTCCGGCCGAGAACGGCGTCGGCGGCCTGGCCGCCTTCGCCAACGCCACCGATCCGGCCCGCTGCGCGCTGGGCGTGCAGACCGCCTGCAGCCCGGCCTCGGTGTCGGTCATCACCTCGCCCAACCAGGACCTGAGCCCGGAACGCTCGAAGAGCTGGAATATCGGCGCGATCTGGGATCCGCTGCCACGCACCAGTTTCTCGCTCGACTTCTGGAACATCAAGCGCAAGAACGAGATCAACCAGCAGCAGATCGACGCCGCGATCGCCGCCGGCGACGTGGCGCGCGATCCGAGCACGGCGGTGCCGACGATCCCGGGCGACCCGGGCGCGATCACGGCGGTGCTGGCCGAATACGTGAACTCGGCCGAAACCGAGGTGCGCGGCATCGACCTCGATGCGCGCCAGGGCTTCGGACTCCCGAACAACTGGGGCACCCTGACCTTCGACGTCAAGTACACCTACCTCGACAAATGGGAGCGCACCGAACAGGACGGCACCACGCGCGACTACGCCGGCACCCACGGCAATTGCGACGTCAGCAACTGCATGGGCACGCCGGACCACAAGGCCAACCTGCGCGCGACCTGGGAGCGCGCCAACTGGCGCGTGTCGGCCAACGTCAACTACCGGGGTCCGATCGACAACACCTTCTTCAAGGACGATCCGGAAGGCTGCGCCAGCCAGTTCGCCAACGGCATTGACGCGCCGAGCGATTGCGAACTGGCCTCGTTCACCACGGTCGACCTGGTATTCCGCTGGAAGCCGCAAGCGCGCTGGGAAATCTACGGCTCGATCCAGAACCTGTTCGACAAGCAGGCGCCGCTCGATCCGCTGACCTATGGCGCGGTGTCGTACAATCCGCTCGACTACTACGGCGCGATCGGCCGCTTCTTCACGCTGGGAGCGAGATACGCCTTCTGAGCTGGCGATGGCCGGATGCGTGGCACGGAGCCGTTCGTGCCACGCATCCGGCGCATTCCACCAGTCGCTCAACCGCCGAAGTGATAGTTCAGCTCGACCCACCCGGTCCGTCCCGCCGGGCTGTAGCTGCCCACCGCATAATTGGGCCAGCCGCCGGTGGTGTCGTGCTTGATGCGGTCGAACACATTGTTGACGATCGCCGACAACGTCAGGCGGTCATTCACGCGATACACGACGCTCGCGTTGACCAGCGTGGTCGGCGTCAGGTAGTCGGTCTGGGCCGAGTTCGGAATCTTGCCGTAGCGGGTGGCGAACAGGGTCGACGACCAGGCGCCCACGTTCCAGTTCAGGCTGGCTGCCAGCTTGTCCGGCCAGTCCGAACTGGTGAGCGAATTGAGTTCGTCGCGTACCGTGTCGCCGGCGAACTGTTTCGAGCGGCGGGTCAGCGTTTTCGAATAATTGCCGCGCAAGGTGAACGTGCCCCAGGCCGTGGTGCGCAGCGCATAACGGGCGCTGACGTCGATGCCGCTGCTCGACTCCTCGGCCGCATTGATCGGGTTCACACGGATCTCGCGGATCTCGCCCGGACGCACCGGCGAACTGGCCGCGTAGCGCGTGATGCGCGAGATCGTGTCCGCGCACAGCGACGAGCCGATGTCCAGCGAGCCCAGGCGGCAGGCCGCTTCGTCGCGCAGCAGCTGGTCGGCCGACAGATTGGTCACCAGGTCGTCGATCTCGATATTCCAGTAATCGACCGAGGCATCGAAACTCGTGCTCGGCGACCAGACGATGCCAGCGCCATACGACTTGCCCTGCTCCGGCTTGAGGTCGGCGCTGCCATACTGGACGTAGTCGGCGCCCGGCGAGTAGTTGGCGAATTCGCAGCTCGCCAGCGGCTGGCCGGTGGCGCCGCAGCGGTAGTGGTCGGTGGTCGACGAGTAATAGCCGGTGCCGCGCGCCTTGTAGATGTAATTCATGTCCGGCGCCCGGAAGCTGGTGGCGTAGTTGGCGCGCACCAGCACCTCGCGCGTCGGCCGCAGTTCCAGGCCGCCGGCATAGGTGAACTTGCCGCTGTCGCGCTCGGCGAATTCATAACGGTCGTAGCGGCCGGCCAGGGTCGCGGTCAGGACCTTGTGCAAGGGAACACTCGCTTCGGCGCCGAGCGCGTAGCGGTTGCGGGTGCCGGCGGTGACGGCGGTGTTCGGCGCCAGGTTGAAATAGCCCGCATTGATGCGCTGGTCGGGCGCATTGGTAAAGCCCTGGCGGCCGGCCTCGGCCACCACCGCCAGTTGCAGCGGGCCGGCCGGCAGTTGCGCTACTTCTCCATTGGCGCTGGCCGACACCGTGTGGGTCCACGACTCGTCGTCGCTTTCGGCGTAGCCGGTGATCGTGCCGAATTCGTCCGGGTTCACGCGGGTCGCCAGCCGCGTCGGGTCCGGCGCGTAGATGGCGACGCCGCTCGCGTCGGTTCCCAGGCGCGGCCCGAGGAAGAAGCTGTCGATGTTCGACAGCGCGCGCGGGGTCTTGCCCTTGCTCTCATACCACGAGGCGCTGTAGCCGGCTTCCCACTTCCAGCTGGTGCCCGGCACGATGCCGCGCGCGCCGAGCGAAGCGGCGACCGCGCCGTCTTCCCAGAAGCGGTCGTAGCGCGACAGGCCGCCCATCTCTTCCGGGGAAATGTAACGGGTCCAGGCTTCGTAATGCCCTGTGTTCCGGTTCAGGAAATAACCATTGTTGAGCGAGTTCGACGTCCACGAGGGACCGCGCGTATTGTTGACGGTGTCGTTGCGGCCCAGAAGGATGTCGGTGAACAGCGTCGTGTTCTGGTCGAGCTCATAGGTGGCGCTGCCGAAGGCATTCTTGCTCTGGTTCCGGGTCTGCACCGACCAGTAGGTGGGGCTGACCTTGTTGCTGGCGCAGTAGTTGCCGGTGCGCGATGCGTAGTCGACGACGCTGCCGCCGAACAGGTCGCCCAATTGCGCGCAGGTCGCGCCCGGATCGATGTAGCGGCCCACGGTGGCGTCACGGCGCGACAGCACATTGGTCGGCGTTCCCGAGCGCTCGGCCATGAAATCGCGCTGGTAGGCGCCGATCGGATTGCGCTCGGAGAATTCCAGCGCGAACACGGTGCTCAGGCGGTCGAACTGCTTGCCGCCGGTGAGCTGCACGCGCCGCTCGGCGCCGCCGCCGCGGCTGGTGCCGCCCAGCTTGACGTTGAGGTCGACGCCCTCGGCCTTCCTTTTGAGGATGATGTTGACCACGCCGGCGATCGCGTCCGAGCCGTAGATGGCGGAGGCGCCGCCCGACAGGATCTCGATGCGCTCGACGATGGCCGACGGGATATTGGCCAGGTTGGTGAAGTTGACCGTGCCTTCATAGGCGATCGGGAAGTCGGCCAGGCGCCGGCCATTGAGCAGGATCAGCGTGTGGTTCGGCCCCAGGCCGCGCAGGCTGATGGTGTTCGCCGACGGCGTGAAGGTATTGCCGAAGTCGGCGCCCTGCACGAAACCGCTGTTCTGCACCTGGTTGTTCAGGGCATCGAACACATTCTTGTAACCCTGGCGCGTGATCTCGTCGCCGGTGATGACGGTGACCGCCGACGGACCGTCCAGTTGCGCGCGGGCGATGCGCGAACCGGTGACGAGGACCGACGCGGGCGCGGTGTTGGTGGTGGTAGCGGCCGGCGCATCGGCCGAGGTCGCCGCCGCCTGGGCGTGGGCCAGCAGCGGCGCGCCGATGGCGGCGGCCAGGAGGTAGGTATGTTTCATGATTGGCTTGTTTTTATTGGGAAACGAACTCTAACAAGCCATCGACGCAGTACAAACGAATTATTTAGAGCAACTTTATGACAATAATGTTTGATTCAATAATGAAAAATGACGGAAGCCGTCGGCGTTCGTTCAACGCGCAACGTTCCGGTGCTGGTAACGCTTCGACGCGTTACACCGTTATACGATTCGCAGCCAGATCCCACCCGCCTACGGTGCTCCCTCCGCTCCCGCCGCCGACTTTTTGTTGGGTGTAGCGCCACTTTACTTTGGAGAATTTCAAGCTCACCTGTTCGTTCAGCAAAGTACCAGCGGCGATGCCAGGACTGATACTTCCGATCAGAACATTCTCCAATTCGATCTCGAAATATTTGATCGGGTTGCCCTGGCCGTCTGCACGCATGAATTCGAGCTTGGCCTTCGGAATCGTCTTACCCATCGCGCAGTGCTGCATAAGTATCGGGCTGGCCAGGTCGGCCGTTTTACTGAATAAAAGTTCCTCCAACTCCGCACGCTCCGCAGTGTGTCCACCGCCAGTCGAACTGGTGGCGCTCTTGGGCTGATGTATGCCCCCTCTGTCAGGATAGATGTCGCGTCACTTGAATCACTTTAATCCATCCGGGGGCGGAGCAAAGACGCGCAGTGAATCAGTACCCAGCAGAA
>NZ_JBNDIK010000028.1:0-102138 GCF_050434365.1 Massilia sp. UYP32 | reverse complement strand
TTTTGGGCTTCTTGGTGGTCATCACTTCGGTCATGGAACAGTCCTTTCGGGATTATTTCATGACCCCGTTCCACACAGAAATTCTGACAGGCTCCTGCGAACGCAAGCTGCGTGACACTATCAACTGGCAGCATCCGCCCAACGATACGTCAAAACTGTCGCGCATTCTGTCCGCGGCCGAGAAGAACATCGTATTTCTGACTCCCACTCTGGCGTTCGGCCTTTATCCGGACGATCGTGGACGTACTTGGATACTGCCACTTGCACGCTATGTAATGCCCCCCAAGGTTAGCGCCCAGGGGAAAACGGCCGCTGCTACCGCACCCATATTTCGCGGTGTATGAACGCATGCCACTATTACCAATGGGATCAGGCGGTCCGACGGTCGCTTGCACGGTAGCGGATCAGAGTATCCTCAGCTACTTACTGCCGCTCGTGGTTGAGAATGAACCAACCAAACGGTCACTTTTAAGATAAGAACCCGTTCAGCCTTCGCGAAACGGGTTCTGTAAGATGTTATTGTCACCTATGCCGCGACTTCTTCCTCACACAAAGTCAGCTTGGCTGTCCGATGCCCATGCAACTGCGGCATCAAGAGTTCACTCCGCTCTTCCAGCAGCGCAAACACCTCGTCCTTCGACAACACATACTGTTCCAGCAACGTATCCTTGAGCGACTCCATCACCAGCTTGTAATCGCGGATCGAGTCGAGGGTGTAGCTGTACAGCGCATCCGCCTTTTCTTCCACCAGGCGCACGGTGTGCTCGCCGCTGGCTTCCTGCCCCAGCTGGCTGTAATCGATCTTCGAGCGCGAATACATCGACAGGCGGCTCACCATCAGGTTCAGCATCTTGGTGATCTTCTCGATGTCGTTCTGGCTGCCGACCGAAATGCCGCGCGCGCCATAGAACATCTCTTCGGCCGCCACGCCGCCATACAGGCCGACCACGTCACGCTCCAGCTCTTCCAGCGTGCGCAGCGACATGTCTTCGCCCGACTGCAGCACGTAACCCAGCGCGCCGATCTTCGACACCGCCTCGGTGCTGATCTTGAGCAGGTGCGACTTTTCCTTCACTTCGGCCAGGCTGAGGCCGGCACGCAGGTAGGGATCGATCTGCATGAAGAAGTGCCCCAGCTCGTGCAGGGCGATGCGCTCGCGCTGCTTGTGCTTCTCGGCCGTCGTCGCGCGGTCGGTCAGGCCGATGGTGGCGCGCTCGTAGGCACGGAACATCAGGTTGGTGTTGATGATGGTCTTTTCCTGGATCGACAGCATGCTGGCGCGCTCGACCACGGTTTCCAGCAGCGCCGGGCTCAGGTTCTGGGTGATCTCGGCCACCTGGTCCAGGTTCAGGTCTTCCCAATCGACCAGGCCATCTTTTTTACGCGCCAGGAAGCTGCGCAGCAGTTCGCGGCGCTCGGCCTTGTTCGGCAGGCGGAAGTTGATCTTCACCGAGAAGCGGCGCAGCATCGCTTCGTCCATCTCGGTCGTGTTGTCGTCGAAGTTCGAGGCGACGATCCAGATCACGCCCTGGCCCTTGTCGCTCTTCACGCCGTCCAGCAGGCCCAGCATGGTGTTGGCGGTATCGTCTTCCCACTTCTTTTCGCTGCGGCCGCGCGGCATGAACAGGCTTTGCGCTTCATCCAGGAAGATGATGCACTTGCCCTTGGCGCAAGCCTTGCGATACAAGGCGTTCAGGGCCTTCGAGCCGCCGCCGACGTAGCCCGACTCCAGCGCCGAACCCGAGGCCGAGATCATCGGCATGTCGAGGCGCTTGGCCAGGTAGCCCACCAGCTTGGTCTTGCCGGTACCGGCGGGCCCGGTCAGCATCACGTTGAACGGCTTGTCGATATTGTGCGACTGGTATTCCGCGCGGTTGCGGATCATGTCTTCCAGGTGCAGCACTTCCTGCTTGATGTCGTCCATGCCGATCAGGTCGTCCAGGCTGCCTTTCAGCTTGTCCGGGGTGATCATCGACGCGCTCGTGCCCATGCCCGGGATGCCGAATTTCATCACGTACAGGATCATCAGCACCAGGATGATCGGGAATGCATTGCGCTTGAGGAAGTCGCCGGCCTGGTCGAGCATGCTCACGCCCTCGTCCATCACCGCCTTGTGGCTGGCCAGGAAATCATCCTTGGCGATCGAATACGGGATGGCGTTCTTGAGCAGCACCTCGCGCTCGAGCGACAGGTGGGAGGTGCTCGGCACCTTCACCACGTGCAGGTTCGCCGCATCCTTGAATTTGTAGATGTAGCGCGGCGCCTCCGACAGCGGGTTGGCGATCAGGAGGTAATCCAGGCGCGCCTTCTGACCGGCCAGCGACGTGATCTCGGCGATGTTCTGCGAGTGGATCACCGGGCTCGGATCTTGCGGCACATCGGACTTGAAGATCGCCAGCGCCACCAGCATGCCCAGCAGGATGGCGGACAGGATACGGACGTAGACGTTCTTGAAGGCAATCTGAAGTCGGGCGAAGTTGGGCATCTGGTTACTCGTCGAAAGGTGCGTCGTGCAAAAAGTGGGACTGCTGGTGCCGTGTCGCAAAGGCGGCGAGCGCGGCGTCGGCCAGGGCCGAGGGTTTCAGACGTGTTGGTTGGGACGTTGCTGTGATGCCCGAAGGCAAGGGGATAAGGAGACTATACCTTCAAAAAAAACCGCGGTGAATACCCTGCGAACAAAAAAATGCGGAATTTGATGATGATGAAAAAGCTGCTAACGTTTTTGATTATCCAAGTGACAGCAATCATGATGAATATGCCAATCAAACAGCGATTTCTTGCGAAATTCGCATTATCAAACCACCCAATCCAGGCATTATATTGACACCTGAGTTACTGCTGAGCGCAGCTTATTTACCACAGTCAACTTTTGCATTGAGTGAACGCAACATGTTTGCATCTTTCAGCAAAAACATGACTTCTTTCTACAACTCATCGGCTCAATTGCGCGCAGTGAGGCCAGCGGATTTGCTATCCTGATTTGGCAAGATGGCGACCGCGGATGAAGTTTCAACCCATCCAAAGCTTGGTGGCATTTAGCTTGTAAAGAGGAATGGCTATGAAAAGATATGCTTTGACGGCGGCGCTTGCGGTCTTCCTCGGCAATGTAGCCCAAGCCGCCGTGATCGATCTTGTTCCTGGCAATGGCATTCAAGCCATTCCAGCGCCACAACCGGTGCACGACCTGGCAGTCACGGGCCATACGCACATCGTCACCCCACCGTCGCACCTGCCCGAACTGCCCGAGCCGGAGGTGTTCGCGATGATGCTGGTCGGTCTGATCCTGATCGGCTACCGCGCCGGCCGCGACAGCAGCGACAAGTTCAAGTAGGCGGCCAGCAGCGCCGCCGGCGCCGCGCCACTGCCGGTCAGCACCCGGCCGGATGGCTGCACAAGCCGTGCAGCTTGGTGATCGTGCGCCAGTTGCGCGAGGTCGTGCCGTCGCCCAGCCCCTTGCCGAGGGCCGCCGCGGCGGCGCTGTCGAGCACGCCTTCCGGGCACCAGACATAGGCGGCGCGGCGACCGATCGCCAGCGCCTCGGGCTGCCAGTCCTGGCCGCACAGGCAGGCCGCCATCTCGCGCTGCGGCTCGCCGGTCAGCAGGAAGGCGAACAGGCGCGCATGGTCGTCGGCCAGGTCCAGCAGCGGATTGTCGTCGATGATGTCGGCCAGCTCCTGGCGCTCGAGCACGAACACGCGCGCCGCGACGCCAAGGCGCAGCACCATCGCTTCCTCGATCGCCTCCGCCGCCTGGGCGGAGGCCACGTCGGCGTCGAAGATCACATTGCCGCTATTGAGCAGGCTGCGCACGCCGGTATAGCCGAGGCTTTCGACCAGCTTGCGCAGGTCGGCCATGGCAATCCGTTTGGCGCGGCCGACATTTACGCCGCGCAACAAGGCAATGTAACGTTGGCTGGTCATGGGGGCATGGTAACGTGGCGCGGGCAATCGGTGCGCGCGTCTTGACGCATATCGCGGCCGGGACAGAGAAACAATTGCCAATGCTTACAGATATTCATCCGCGCCGGTGATAACATCGGCGCAGAATTGAATGGAGGGAATATGAGCGATGACCACACGATGGTCCCCGTGACCCAGGTAACGCCGGGCATGGTGCTCTCGGACGAGCTGCTGGACAATCAAGGCCTGGTATTGCTGGCCAAGGGCGTCGTCCTCGGCGAGGCGACCATCGCTTCGCTGCAGCGTCACCATATCGAGGCGGTGCCAGTGGCGCGCGTCGAGGCGCACCGCGCGCCGGACGAGGGGGCGGTCGTTGCCCGGCTCGACCACCTGTTTCGCAAGCACGATCTCGAGGGCGATGACGACTGGGCCGGCAAGCTGCTGCGCCGTTACGTCGAGGATTACCGCCTGGAACGGCAGGTGGCGCCATGACGGCCACCCCGGCAATCACCTCTGAACAGCTGGTCCAGGGCCTGGAAGACCTGCCCTCGTTGCCCGCCGTCGTGATGGAACTGCTCGGCAGCATCGACCAGGAGGATGTCGACATCTCGGTGCTGGCCAGGAAAGTGTCGGCCGACCAGGCGCTGACGGCGAAGACGCTGCGCCTGGCCAACTCGTCGGCCTTCGGCTTGCAGGTCAAGGCCACCACGATCCAGCAAGCCATGACGTATCTGGGCTTCCAGGCCACGCGCAACCTGATCATGGCGGCGGCGATGACCGGATGTTTCCCGAGCGGACGCTGCCCCAGCTTCGACGACAAGGCCTTCTGGCGCCTGTCGATCGCCACCGCCGCCTGCGCGCGGGTGCTGGCGCGCCATATGCGCTTCAACCAGGACGTGGCGTTCACGGCCGGCCTGCTGCACGGCATCGGGCGGCTGGTGCTGGTGACGCGCTATCCCGAGCAGTACGACGCCGTCCTGCGCGAACGCAAGCGCCGCGATGGCGACCTGCTCGACACCGAACGGGCCATGCTGGGGGTCGACCATTTGCTGGCCGGCGCGGCGCTGGCCGAGCACTGGCAGTTCTCGGGCACGATGCAGCAGGCGATCGCCTTTTATCATGCGCCCGAGACGCCGGGGGCCGGCTTCCTGGCCACCATCGTCCATGTGGCCCATGCGGTGGCCCATGCGCTCGACCTGGCCGGCGACGCGGACGAGCTGGTGCCCGCCGTGTCCAGCGTGGCCTGGACGGCGCTCGGTCTGCCTGAGGAAACGTGGCTGCACGTGTTCCGCGAGACGGAACTGCAGTTCGAGGAAATGACAGCCATCCTGATGGCCTAGGCCGCAGGACGGTGCACGATGAATCAATAGGAGCTAGTGCGGCGCCGCTGCTGCAAGATCAGCGTGGCGGCGCCGCAGCCCGCCAATACCGAAGGCATGACAGATGCGGCTGTCATGCCCACGGCATCAGTGCGCATAATTGCCGGAGGTCTTGTTCGACGCTTCGTTGGTTTGCGCGCCCTGGCCTTGTGCCGGCTGGGCCTGTTGCTGGGCGGCAGCGGCCGCGGCTTGTGCAGCTTTCTCTTCTGGCTTCGGGCGGCCCTGGGCATCCGACAGGCGGTATTTGGTGCGGCGGTCGCCCATCAGGTCGCGCAGGTCGCGGATGCTCATGCCGGTCACTTCGTGCATGCGGATCAGCAGCGAGGCGCCGACCGGCAGGCGGTGGTGGCGGATCTTGCTGATGACGGGCGGCGCCACTTCCAGCATGCGCGACAGGGCGGCGTCGTTTTTCAGCTGCATCTTACCGAGCAGGATGTCCAACAAGTGGTTCGGGTTGTAACTTTCCTGCGAAGATAGAGCGTGATGTTGTTGTGCCATGATAATTACCTCACGAGTTTGGTTAAAATAGTTCCCTTACGAACTTTTGTTAAAGACTACCTTTCGTCAACATAAGTTCCCGGAACTTGTTCAGGGATTAAACAGCGCTAATCTGAACATTCCCTTAAGAATTCCGGCCCACAGTGCTCCATGTTTCTTTCCACATACGCACTTGTCTTTCAAACAAATTATCTGTCGCGTACGCCAGTGCGATGACGAACCTGCGCATGTGACTCCTTGTCGGAAATCAAGCTATCGTGTGGAAAGCTTGTCACGTTTGCATTTCAGCACATGGGGCTCAATTGTGGCGCACGCAAGAGATTTCTTGGATAAATTTTGTGAATCGGAATCCACTCAGAAGTCGTTGATTTACATAGGGAAACACTTCATAACATCTAAGCTATGTATCATGAATAACAAAGTATGTTCGCTAGCAGACATTTAACAATCTGAGCATAAATACAATTACTTTAGGTAAAGAAATTAACCATTCCGAGCAGCATTAAAACAGCCGCACTGGTGGCCGACGGGGTCCATGCCGAATTACGGTAAACTGGCTCCCGTCCACGCCTTGTCGATGCCGCGCTCGCCCCCAACTAGCAATTCCATGCAAAAAAAAGTATTTATCAAAACCTTCGGCTGCCAGATGAACGAGTACGACTCGGACAAGATGGTCGACGTCCTTGGCGCCTCCGACGGACTGGTGCGCACCGACACGCCGGAAGACGCGGATGTGATCCTGTTTAATACCTGCTCGATCCGCGAAAAATCGCAAGAAAAAGTGTTCTCCGACTTGGGCCGTATCAAGGAACTCAAGCGCAAGAATCCCGAGCTGGTCATCGGCGTGGGCGGTTGCGTCGCGTCGCAAGAAGGCGACGCCATCGTCAAGCGCGCCCCCTATGTCGATGTGGTGTTCGGCCCGCAGACCTTGCACCGCCTGCCCCAGCTGATCCAGGACCGGCGCCAGTCGGGCAAGTCCCAGGTCGACATCAGCTTCCCCGAGATCGAGAAGTTCGACTTCTTGCCACCAGCCAAGGTCGAAGGTCCGGTCGCTTATGTCTCGATCATGGAAGGCTGCAGCAAGTATTGCAGCTACTGCGTCGTGCCTTACACCCGCGGCGAGGAAGTCTCGCGCCGCTTCGAGGACGTGCTGACCGAAGTCGCCGGCCTCGCGGCCCAGGGTGTGAAGGAAATCATGCTGCTGGGCCAGAACGTGAACGCCTTCCGCGGCGCCATGGAAAGTGGCGACACCGCCGACTTCGCCCTGCTGCTGGAATACATCGCCGAGATTCCCGGCATCGAGCGCCTGCGCTTCGTCACCAGCCACCCGAAGGAATTCAGCCAGCGCCTGATCGACGCCTATGCCAGGATCCCGCAACTGGTGAGCCACCTGTACCTGCCGGTGCAGCATGGCTCCGACCGCGTGCTCAATGCCATGAAGCGCGGCTATACCGGCCTCGAATACAAGTCGATCATCCGCCGCCTGCGCGCGGTGCGCCCGAACATGACGTTCTCGTCCGACTTCATCGTCGGTTTCCCGGGCGAGACCGAGGCCGACTTCGAGGCCATGATGAAGCTGGTCGAAGACGTGAATTTCGACAATAGCTTCAGCTTTATCTTCAGCAAGCGTCCCGGCACGCCGGCCGCCAACCTCGAAGACGACACCCCGCACGAGGTCAAGCTGGCGCGCCTGCAGCGCCTGCAAGCCCTGATCGACCTGAACACCCGCAAGCACAGCGCCGCCATGGTCGGCACCGTGCAGCGGGTGCTGGTCGAAGGCGTCGCCAAGAAGGACGCCACCCAATTGCAGGGCCGCGCCGAGAACAACCGCGTGGTCCTGTTCCCGCTGGACGAGACGAATGCCTCGCTGATCGGCCAGTTGGCCGACGTGCGCATCGTCGCCAGCCACGATTACTATTTGCGCGGCGAACTCGTCGCCAACCTCGATACGATAGCCAAAGCCAGTTGAAAACACAGCCAACCCTGCCCTCGTACTTCACTCCCGAGCCGCTCGACAATACGCGGCTCGCCCACCTGTGCGGCCCGCTCGACGAGAACCTGCGCCAGATCTCGGCCGCGCTCGACGTCACGATCTTCCGCCGCGGCGAGAAATTCATCGTCAGCGGCGCCAATGCCGAGCGCGCCGTCGAATTGCTGGAACGCTTCTATTCGGTCGCCAACAAGGTCGTGCCGATCGAAGAGGTGCAACTGGCCCTGGTCGAGCAGCGCGCCGGCCTGAAGCCGCGCGCCACCGATCCCGATGCCGCCCCGGCCGCCAGGGCCGACGCCCCTGAAGAAACCGACGTCGACGCCGAAGCGGCGCCGGAAAGCCTCGAAAGCCCGCTCCTCAAGACCCGCCGCAGCGACCTGCGCGGCCGTACGCCGCACCAGATCCAGTACCTGAACGCGGTGCTGAACCACGACATCAGTTTCGGCATCGGTCCGGCCGGCACCGGCAAGACCTACCTGGCCGTGGCCTGCGCCGTCGACGCCCTCGAGCGCGACGCCGTCAAGCGCATCATCCTGACCCGTCCCGCCGTCGAGGCCGGCGAGCGCCTGGGCTTCCTGCCGGGCGACCTGGCGCAGAAGGTCGATCCCTACCTGCGCCCGCTGTACGACGCGCTGTACGACCTGCTGGGCTTCGACCGCACCCAGAAGCTGTTCGAGAAACAGGTGATCGAGATCGCGCCGCTGGCCTATATGCGCGGGCGCACCCTGAACCACGCGTTCGTGATCCTGGACGAAGCCCAGAACACGACCGTCGAGCAGATGAAGATGTTCCTGACCCGGATCGGCTTCGGCAGCAAGGCCGTCGTCACCGGCGACGTGACGCAGGTCGACCTGCACAAGACCCAGCGCAGCGGCCTGGTGGACGCCATGCACGTGCTGAAGGATGTGCGCGGCATCGCCTTCACCCAGTTCTCGAGCGCCGACGTGGTGCGCCACCCGCTGGTGGCGCGCATTATCGATGCATATGAGAAAGATACTTCGGTCCAGGAACTGGCCGCCCTCCCCAAACCGACCCCGGCGAAAAATGCAAGAAAAAAAACATCCACTTGAACTGGAAGTCCAGTTCGCCGATACCCGCCTCGAAGGCGAGATCACCGAAGCCAAGCTGCAGCGCTGGGTCGAGGCGGCCCTGCTCGGCCCGGCCGAGCTGACGATCCGCTTCGTCGATGCCGAGGAGGGGCAGGCGCTGAACAAGGCCTATCGCGGCAAGGACTACGCCACCAACGTCCTCACCTTCGCCTACAACGAAGAAGAGGAGCTGGGCGAAGACGACCCGACCCAGGCCGACATCGTGCTGTGCACCGACGTGCTGCAACGCGAGGCCGAGGAGCAAAAGAAAACGGTCGAGGAACACGCGGCCCACCTGGTCGTGCACGGCGTGCTGCACGCCCAGGGCTGGGACCACGAAAACGACGATGACGCCGAAGAAATGGAGCAGTTCGAGCGCGACATCATGGAGGTGCTGGGCTTCCCGGATCCCTACGCTGATTGAGGCAAGCCGTCGGGTGCGCACTCGTGTAAATACTGGGCGCACCCCTATTTGGTGTATCCTACACCCCATTGCAACAACGGCTTCCCGCCAACTATGCCCGAGTATCCCAGTGACGTCCGACCGGACGCCAAACCCCACAGGTCACTGCTGGAGCGGCTGACCGCCTTCATCTCCCCCGAGCCCGAAAATCGCGCAGAGCTCCTCGAAGTGCTGCACGATGCCCACGAACGCAACCTCCTCGACGCCGATGCGCTGTCGATGATCGAGGGCGTGTTCCAGGTGTCCGACCTGTCGGCGCGCGACATCATGGTTCCCCGTTCCCAGATGGACGTGATCGACATCACGAAACCGATCGAGGAATGGATGCCTTACGTGCTCGAAACCGCCCACTCGCGCTTCCCCGCCATCGAAGGCGAGCGCGACAAGGTGGTCGGCATCCTGCTGGCCAAGGATTTGCTGCGTTATTACGCTGAAGAATCTTTCGACGTGCGCACCAAATTGCGCCCGGCAGTCTTCATTCCCGAATCGAAGCGCCTGAACGTGCTGCTGCGCGATTTCCGCGCCAACCACAACCACATGGCGATCGTGGTCGACGAGTATTCCGGTGTGGCCGGCCTGATCACGATCGAGGATGTGCTCGAGCAGATCGTCGGCGACATCGAGGACGAATACGACTTCGACGAAGAAGAAGACAACATCATCTCGATCCGCGAAGGCCAGCACGGCCCGCGCTGGCGCATCAAGGCGCTGACCGAGATCGAGCAATTCAACGAGGAGCTCGGCACCGAGCTGCCGGACGACGAGGTCGACACCATCGGCGGCCTGATCGCCAGCCACCTGGGCCACATGCCGCACAAGGGCGAAGTGGTCGACCTGCACGGCCTGCGCTTCGAGGTGCTGCGCGCCGACGCACGCCAGATCCACGTCCTGCTGGTCGAACGGTTGCCATCGCTGGAAGACGAACGCGACTGATGCTGCGCCGCCGGACCCAGCCTTTGACCGCGGCGGAACTGGCCGAACGCGCGGCGCTGCGCGGCAGCAAGCCTTCGCTTCTGCTGCTACTCGCCGCCGCGCTGGCCGGCGGTTCATCCATCCTGTCTTTCCAGCCCTTCGGTTGGTGGCCGCTGCAATTCCTGTCGCTGGCCTGGCTGTTCTACCAGGTCGGCATGGGCAATTCGGTCAAGCGCGCGACCCTGATCGGCTGGGCCTTCGGCTTCGGCTGGTCGGTCGCCGGCATGCACTGGCTGTCCGTCCTCATGACCCGCTTCGCCCACCTGCCGGTGCTGCTGGCGGTGGTGGCCATCGTCCTGCTCGGCCTGTACATGGGCCTGTTCGCCGCCTTCACCGCCGGCGTGGCGAGCTGGCTGCGCAAGCGCTGGTCGCTGCCGGTGGCCGCCTTCCTGCTGCTGGTGCTGCCGACCTTGTGGGGCGTGTCCGAATGGCTGCGCGGCTGGGTGTTCACGGGTTTCCCCTGGGCCTCGTCGGGCTATGCCCACGACCTGGCGCCGCTGGCGGGCTTCGCGCCGCTGATCGGCGTGTACGGCCTCGGCATCCTGGTCGGCGTCGGCGCCGGCTGCATCGCGATGCTGACCCAGCGCGCGCGCTGGCCGGCAATCGGCCTGCTGGCCGGCCTGCTGCTGGCCGGCGCCGGCCTGCGCACGGTCGAATGGACGCAGGAGACCGGCCAGCCGATCAGCGTGCGCCTGCTGCAAGGCAATATCCCGCAAGACAGGAAATTCGATATGGAATTCCTGACCAGCATCGTGACGCGCTACCAGGCGATGATCACGGCGGCCCCGGCCGACCTGATCGCGACGCCAGAAACCGCCCTGCCCGTGTTCCCGCACAACTTGCCGGACGGCTACCTGGACGGCCTGCAGCGCTATGCCACGAGCACCGGCAGCACGCTGGCGATCGGCATGCCCTTGTTCGACGGCCCGGAAAAATACGGCAACAGCCTGATCGCGATGAGCCCCGAGCCACGGCCCTATCGCTACGACAAGGCGCACCTGGTGCCGTTCGGCGAATTCATCCCGCCGGGCTTCCGCTGGTTCACCGACATCCTGAACATCCCGCTGAGCGACGCCACCCGCGGCGCCGCGCTGCAGGCCCCGTTCCAGGTCAAGGACCAGTGGGTGCTGCCGAATATCTGCTATGAAGACGTGTTCGGCGAAGAGATCGCCTACCAGCTGCGCAACGCGCAGCACCCGGCGACCCTGCTGCTCAACGTGTCGAACCTGTCGTGGTACGGCCAGTCGGTGGCCATCCCGCAGCACCTGCAGATCTCGCGCATGCGCACCCTGGAAACGGGCCGTCCGATGCTGCGCTCGACCAACGACGGCGCCACCGCCGTGATCGACCACCGCGGCAACATCACGCAAGTGCTGCCCTTCTATACCGACGGCGTCCTGAGCGCGACCGTGCGCGGCGCGAGCGGCATGACGCCGTTCATCCGCTTCGGCAATGCGGCCTTCCTGACGCTGGGCGGCTTGATGCTGCTCGGCGCGTGGTTCGCGGGCCGCCGCTACCGTCTTAAATCGAATAGCTGAGTTGAAATCGCCCCCCAGAGGGGCGCAAAAATTCAGTAGAATTAGTCATTTGGCAAACATACCGTGTTCGCGGCCCATTAGCCCCGTCCCATTCGAGATGCTCACATTCCAACAAATCATCCTCACCCTGCAGTCCTACTGGGACAAGCAGGGCTGCGCACTGCTCCAGCCCTACGACATGGAAGTCGGCGCGGGCACCTTCCACACCGGCACTTTCTTGCGTGCGATCGGCCCGGAGCCGTGGCGCGCCGCCTATGTGCAGCCGTCGCGCCGCCCGAAGGATGGCCGCTATGGCGAGAATCCGAACCGCCTGCAGCATTACTACCAGTACCAGGTGGCCCTGAAGCCGGCGCCCGAGAATATCCTCGACCTGTACCTCGGTTCGCTCGAGGCGCTGGGCCTGGACCTGAAGAAGAATGACGTGCGCTTCGTCGAGGACGACTGGGAAAGCCCGACCCTGGGCGCCTGGGGCCTCGGCTGGGAAGTCTGGCTGAACGGCATGGAAGTCACCCAGTTCACCTATTTCCAGCAGGTCGGCGGCCTCGATTGCAAGCCGGTGCTGGGCGAGATCACCTATGGCATCGAGCGCCTGGCCATGTACCTGCAGGGCGTCGAGAACGTGTACGACCTGGTGTGGACCGAGTGGGAAGAAAACGGCGTCAAGAAGACCCTGAGCTACGGCGACGTGTTCCACCAGAACGAGGTCGAACAATCGACCTACAACTTCGAGCATTCGAACACCGAGATCCTGTTCCAGGCTTTCAATAACCACGAATCCGAAGCCAAGCGCCTGGTCGAGCTGCAACTGACCCTGCCGGCCTACGAGCAGATCATGAAGGCCTCGCACAGCTTCAACCTGCTGGACGCGCGCGGCGCGATCTCGGTGACCGAGCGCGCCGCCTACATCGGCCGCGTGCGCACCTTGTCGCGCCTGGTGGCGCAAGCCTATTACGATTCGCGCGAGAAGCTGGGCTTCCCGATGGCGCCTAAAAGCGAACAAGCCGCAGCCTGAAAAGAACAGAACAGACCATGAACCAAACACTCCTCGTCGAACTGCAGACCGAAGAACTGCCGCCGAAGGCGCTCGTCAAGCTGGGCGCGGCCTTTGCGACCGGCATCGCCAATGGCTTGAAGGCGCGCGACTTCCTGGAAGCCGACAGCACCATCACCACCCACGCCACTCCGCGCCGCCTGGCCGTGTCCATCACCAATGTGCGCGGCACCTCGCCCGACAAATCGATCCGCGAGAAGGTGCTGCCTGTCTCCGTGGCCCTCGACAAGGAAGGCAATCCAAGCGCGCCCCTTGGCAAGAAACTGGCCGCGCTGGGCTTCCCCGACCTCACCGTCGACCAGCTCGAACGCGCCCAGGACGGCAAGGCCGAGAGCTTCTTCTACACCTATACCGCCGCCGGCAGTGCCCTCGCGGGCGCCGTGCAGGACGTGCTGGCCGAGACGGTGGCCAAGCTGCCGATCCCGAAGGTCATGAGCTACCAGCGCCCAAGCGGCGACACCGTGCAGTTCGTGCGTCCGGTGCACCTCCTGACCGCGCTGCATGGCGACCAGGTGCTGCCGATCTCCCTGCTGGGCCTCGCCGCCGGCCGCACCACGATGGGCCACCGCTTCCTGTCGCACGGCGACCCGATCGCGATCGACCATGCCGACAACTACGCCCGAGTGCTGGAAGCCGAAGGCAAGGTGCTCTCGTCCGCCGAAGCGCGCAAGGAAAGCATCCGCGCCCAGCTGCTCGAGAAAGCCGGCGCCGACCAGGTCCTGATGCCCGAGTCGCTGCTGGACGAAGTGGCGGCCCTGGTCGAATGGCCGGTGGTCTATGAATGCCGCTTCGAGGAAGAATTCCTGGCCGTGCCGCAGGAATGCCTGATCCTCACCATGCAGACCAACCAGAAATACTTCGCGCTGACCGACGCCGAAGGCAAGCTGCGTTCGCGCTTCCTGATCGTGTCGAACATCGCGACCGACGACCCGACCGCCATCGTCGGCGGCAACGAGCGCGTGGTGCGCCCGCGCCTGTCGGACGCCAAGTTCTTCTTCGAGCAGGATAAAAAGAAGACCCTCGAGTCGCGCCTGCCGCAACTGGCCAGCGTGGTCTACCACAACAAGCTGGGCTCGCAGGCCGAGCGCAGCGAGCGCGTCACCAAGCTGGCGACCTATATCGCCACCCGCCTGGGCTTCGACGCGGCGCTGGCCGAGCGCGGCGCGCGCCTGTCCAAGGCCGACCTGCTCACCGACATGGTCGGCGAGTTCCCGGAGCTGCAGGGCATCATGGGCACGTACTACGCGCGCCACGATGGCGAGCATGACGACGTCGCGCGCGCGGCGTCCGAACACTATCAGCCGCGTTTCGCCGGCGACGCCCTGCCGGCGACCAATACCGGCCTCGCGGTGGCCCTGGCCGACAAGCTGGAAACCCTGGTCGGCATCTGGGCCATCGGCCTGCAGCCGACCGGCGAGAAGGATCCGTTCGCGCTGCGCCGCCACGCGCTGGGCATCATGCGCATGCTGGTCGAGAAGCGCCTGCCGCTGTCGATCGCCGACATGCTGGCCGACGCGATGACCACCTTCGCCGACGAGCCGGCGCGCTTCGAATCGCTGCGCGACCCGCGCGCGGAAGTCACCGTGTTCATGCTCGACCGCCTGCGCGGCATGCTGCGCGAGCGCGGCTTCTCGCCGAACGAGGTCGAGGCGGTGCTGGCCCAGGATCCGGACCGCGTCGACGACGTGGTGCAGCGCCTGGAAGCGGTGCAGGCCTTCGCGGCGCTGCCCGAGGCGGCCTCGCTGGCCGCCGCCAACAAGCGCATCACCAACATCCTCAAGAAGAACGAGGAAGCGATGCCGAAGGACGCCGCGGTCGACCCAGCCCTGCTGCAGGACCAGGCCGAGAAGGACCTGGCGGCCGCCGTCGCCCGCGTGCAGCCCGACGTCGACGCGGCCTTCGCCGCGGGCGATTTCGCCGGCACGCTCAAGACCCTGGCCCAGCTGCGCGACCAGGTCGACGCCTTCTTCAACGACGTGATGGTGATGGCCGACGACGTCAAGCTGCGCAACAACCGCCTGGCCCTGCTGGCGTCGCTGCACGGCATGATGAACCGCGTGGCCGACATCTCGAAGCTGGCGGCATAAGATGGGCAAGGAGCGCGACAAGGAAGAGCGGGCGATGAAGCTCATCATCCTCGACCGGGATGGCGTGATCAACCACGATTCGCCGGACTTCATCAAGTCGCCGGCCGAATGGATCCCGATTCCCGGCTCGCTCGAAGCGATCGCGCGCCTGAACCAGGCGGGCTACCGGGTGGTGGTCGCGACCAACCAGTCGGGCATCGCGCGCGGCCTGTTCGACATCGCGACCCTGAACGCCATCCACGCCAAGCTGCATGCGGCGGCCCAGCTGGTGGGCGCCGACATCGACGCCATCTTCTTCTGCCCGCACGCGGCGATCGACGGCTGCGACTGCCGCAAGCCCAAGTCGGGCATGTTCGAAGAGATCGGCAAGCGGTTCAAGGTCAATCTCAAGGGCGTGCCCACCGTGGGCGACTCGCTGCGCGACCTGCAGGCCGGCTTCAACCGCGGCTGCACGCCCTACCTGGTGCTGACCGGGAAGGGCGAGACGACCCAGGCCACCGGCGGCCTGCCGCCCGGCACCCAGGTGTTCCCGGACCTGGCGGCGATGGTGACCGCCTTCCTCAAGCCGGGATCTCCGTCGAGCGCCGCCTCTGGCACAACCGGCGCGCAGCCTGCATAATCAATAAAAAATTCGCAGTCCAGTCCAGAACCAGATCGATTTGTCCGGAGCCCCTTTGCGTAACTTCAGTTTGTTCCTGCGTTCCCTGCTGTTCACGATCGTCATGATCGTCGCCACCGTCATCTGGGCCTCCCTCTGCTTCCTGGCAGCGCCGCTGTCGTACAACAAGCGCTTCTGGTTCACCTCGCGCTGGAACGTCTTCATCATCTGGTGCGCGCGCGTCATCTGCGGCATCCGCTACCAATTCAAGGGCTACGAGAACCTGCCCGACGCGCCGGCCATCGTGCTCTCGAAGCACCAGTCGGCGTGGGAAACGATCTTCCTGCTGCCCAATCTCACGCGGCCGCTGGTCTACGTCTTCAAGAAGGAAATCCTGTACATCCCCTTCTTCGGCTGGGCCATGGGCTTGCTGCGCATGATCCCGATCGACCGCAAGCAGGGCAAGAATGCTTTCAGTTCGGTCGTGCGCCACGGGAAGCGCCGCCTGGCCGACGGCCAGTGGATCATCATGTTCCCCGAAGGCACCCGCATCCCGGTCGGCCAGAAGGGCAAGTACAAGAGCGGCGGCACACGCCTGGCTGTGGAAACCCAAGCGGTCGTGGTGCCGATCGCGCATAATTCGGGCGAGTGCTGGCCCAAGAATTCATTCATCAAACGGCCCGGATTGATCACGGTCTCGATCGGCAAGCCGATCTCGCCCGAAGGCCATACCCCCGACAGCCTGATGCAAGAGGTAGAAAATTGGATAGAATCCGAAATGCGCGTCATTTCGCCCCACGCCTACAAAGGTGGTTGAGCGACGTCAGCGCCCAGATTCGTGAGTCGAGGCCTCAGACCATGGCCTCGGCGAAGGTCGACGGGCATCAGCTGGAGTTGTTCGCGCAAGAATTCTTCGCGGCGCTGAAGCCTTCCGACAAGCCTGCGCCGCCCGCGCAGCCGCTGTTCAAGGCGCCGCCGGCGCCGCCCCGCATCAAGCTCCCCTCGCCGCCCGTCGGCCCGCAAGACCCTCCCCTGAAACGCATCGCCCTCGGCCACCACACCATCGAGTACGCCCTGCGCCGCTCGTCACGGCGCTCGATCGGCTTCACCATCGACGACGACGGCCTGCGCGTGACGGCGCCGCGCCGCGTGACGCTCGAAGAGATCGACAACGCGCTGCGCGCCAAGCAGCGCTGGATCGTCGCCAAGCTGCTCGAACGGGGAGAACGGCGCGACCAGCGCCAGCAGCGGCTGCCTGTCGAATGGAAGGATGGCGCGCGCCTGCCCTACCTGGGCGGCGACATCGTGCTGCGTCTCGAGGAAGCGGAGCGCAGCCACTGCCAGTTCGACGCCGTCAACAACGAGCTGTGGATCGGCGTGGTGCCGGGGCTGTCCGAATGGCAGCTCAAGGAAAGAGTGAAGATCTGGTTCCAGGCCGAGGCCAAGCGCCTGTTCCGCGAGCGCCTCGATCACTATGCGCCGCAGCTGGGCGTGAGCTACAGCAGCTTCACGCTGTCGTCGGCCGGCTCGCGCTGGGGCTCGTGCACGGTGGGCGGCAGCATTCGCCTGAACTGGCGCCTGATCCATTATCCGCCAGCGCTGATCGACTACGTGGTGGCGCACGAACTGGCCCACCTGCGCGAGATGAACCACAGCCCGGCGTTCTGGGCCACGGTGGGCGAGGTGTATCCGGATTACGACGGCGCGCGCCTGGCACTGCGCAAGCGCTCGCACGAGATGCCGGTGTTGTTCGAGTAGGGTGGACGGGTCCCCCGTCCACGCGTCCAACACTGCCCGCAGGCCGGGAAAAAATCAGCGCAAAGCCAGCTCGTGCCGCGCCGCCGCCAGCTCGCGCATGGCGGCCACCTGTCCCTCGGACAGGCAACGGAACGGAATCGGCAGGGTGCCGCGCTTGAGCACCATCATGAAGCCGCGCGAATAGGTGCGCACGGCGGCCACGTCTTCCCAGCCGATCAGGGTCACGCCGCCGCTGGTGCGTACGATGCCGTGTTCGTCGATGGTGAACTCATAGGTGCGGCGCCCGCGTCCGAGCAGGACGAAGTTCAGGGCCGCGCTGAAGGTGCTTCTCAGGCGCAGGAGCAGGCTGGCCGGCCAGCGCACGCGCCGGCGGCGGATCAGGAAGCCGCCATGCTGCCACATGAAACTGGTGTACTCGCGCAGCGAATAGCGCACGAAAAAGTGCAGCGCATCCAGCGGCGGGAGCGCAACGCCAGCGGGTGGCGATGCCGGGACTTCGGTCGGTGCTGCGGTCATGATCGCCTCCAGCGCCTCTGCCGCCTGTTCCTGGACCAGTACCGAAGTTGGCAAAACCGCGGGCTTTCCACTACCGACCGGCCTCGGGTGATTGAACGACAACATGGCGCATCCCCTTTTGTTTTGTACCGTGCAGTTTGGAATGGTAACAAAACCTACCGGATATGCCGTTGCACGAGTTCAACAGTGCGCAGGGTCGCCCCACGGTGGCGGCGCGCGAAGGCCAGCGCCTTCTCCCCCATCGCCACCCGCGCCGCGCCGTCGCGCAGCAGGCGCACGGCCGCCGTCACCAGCGCGTCGGCGTCAGGCAGCCGCAGCGCGGCGCCGTCGTCCACCGCCTCATTGGTGGCGTCGAGGAAGTTGAAGGTATGCTCGCCCACCAGCACCGGCTTGCCCAGCGCGCAGGCTTCGATCAGGTTCTGGCCGCCCAGCGGTAGCAGGCTGCCGCCGATATACGCGCAGTCGCAGGCCGCGTAATAGGCGAACATCTCGCCCATCGAATCGCCCAGCAGCACGTCGGCGCCGCCCACGCCATGGTGGAGGTCAAACTGCGAACGCCGCGCCAGCGTGAATCCGCGCGCCGAGGCCAGGGCAGCGACTTCGTCGAATCGCTGCGGATGGCGCGGCACGATCACCAGGAGCGCGCCGGCCGGCTTGTCGGGCATCCGCCGCCAGGCGTCGAGGATCAGCGCCTCTTCGCCTTCGCGCGTGCTGGCGCACAGGAACACGGGCCGCTCGGGGCCGCCGGAGCGGATGCGGCTGCGCAGCCAGTCGCCCTTTTCCAGCGCCGCCGGCGGCGGCGTCACGTCGAACTTGACGCTGCCGGTGACCTCCACGTTCGGCGCGCCGAGCGAGCGGATACGCTCGGCGTCAACCTCGGTCTGGGCCGCGACCAGGGTGAAGCCGCGCGCCGCCTCCCGCATCACGGCGCCCGCCTTGCGGCCACGCTTCAGGGATTTTTCGGACAGGCGGGCATTGGCCAACACCACCGGAATGTCCAATCGTGTGCAGGCGTGGATCAGGTTGGGCCAGACCTCGGTCTCCATCAGGATGCAGGCGCGCGGGCGATGGCGGCGCAGGAAGCGCCGCGTCATCAACCCGGTGTCGTACGGCAGGTAGCTTTGCACCACGCGCTCGCCATGGTGGGCGAACAGGGATTGTCCGGTGGCGCGGCCAGTCGGCGTCATATGGGTCAGCAGGATGCGGCAGTCGGGATAGGCCGCCAGGAGCGCGTCGACCACCGGTTCGGCGGCGCGCGTCTCGCCGACCGAGACGGCGTGCACCATGATGGTGGGACGTTCGCTCGGCGCCGGACCAATCAGGGCCAGGCGTTCGCCCCAGTGCGCGCGGTAGCCCGGCTCCTTGCGGCCACGCCACCACAGGCGGCCCAGCACGGCCGGCAGGGCCAGCCACCACAGGCTTGAATACAGCGTGCGGTTCATGCCGACGCCAGCAGGCGGCGCGCGGCCGCCACCACCTCGTCGCTTGATGGCGGCGCACCCAGCTCGCCCAGGTTGACGATGCGCTCGGACCAGTTGCCCTCGGTCTTCCACTTCGGCGAATCGCAATAGATCTCGATCGTCGGCCGCACGAAAGCGGCGGCGATATGGGTCAGGCCGGTGTCGACGCCGACCGCGAGCCGCGCATGCTGGGCCAGGGTCACGGCGTCCATCATCGACAGCCTGGGCAGCACGCGCGCGTTCGGGATGCCGGCGGCCAGCGCCTCGGCGTCCCGGCGTTCGGCCTCCGAACCCCAGGGCAGCAGCACCGGCATCGGCGCCAGCGCCTTGCCGAGCGCGATCCAGTTGGCGTCCGCCCACTTCTTGGCCGCGCGCGCCGTGCCGTGGAAGAACACGGCGTAGTCTTCGGCCGGCAGGAAGGCCGGACGCTGCGACGCATCCGGCGCCGGCAGGCCGAAATCGGGCGCCGTATCGACCGGATAGTCGAGCGCCGCGCCCGCCACCAGCCGTCCGCGCGCCACCGCGTGGGTGCGCGGGCTCAGGGGAATGCTGTCGGTATGGAAGATGCGCGAGACGCCTTCATAGCCCGAGCCTTCGCTGCCGTTGGCCAGGCCGACCTTCCTGCCGCCCTTGCGAACGCGCGCGGCGCCCATGATGATGCCGGTCTTGAGCAGGCCCTGGGTGTCGAACACATAGTCGTATTCTTCCTCGCGCAGGGTGCGCAAGAATGCGCGGATCTCGGCGCGCGTCCCGGATTTGCCCAGGCTCTTGCGCCAGCGCCGCAGCGCCCAGGGGATCACCTTGCGCACGTGCGGATTCAGGCGCACCAGGCTGACGTAGCCTTCCTCGACCACCCAGTCGATCGTGGCGCCCGGATGGCGGCGCAGCAGGTCGGCCACGATCGGCAGGTTGTGCAGCACGTCGCCCAGGGACGACACCCGCACAAGTAGAATCTTCAAGCGATCACCTCAGAACGGCAGATCGGCATCCGGCTTGGCGGCCAGGATCACGCTCTTGAACTCGGACTGGATCCGCGCCAGCGCTTCCGGATTCTCGCCCTCGAAGCGCAGCACCACGACCGGGGTCGTGTTCGACGAACGCGCCAGGCCGAAGCCGTCCGCGTACTCGACGCGCAGGCCGTCGATGTCGTTGATCTTTTCCGAGGTCGGGAACCTGGCGTCACGGCGCAGCTGGTCGATCAGGGCGAAGTTCTCGCCCTCCTGCAGGTGCAGGTGCAGTTCCGGGGTGCTGCTGGCGATCGGCAGGCCGTTGAGCAGCGCCGACGGATTCGGTCCCTTGGTCAGGATCTCGAGCATGCGCGCGCCGGCATACAGGCCGTCGTCGAAGCCGTACCAGCGGTCCTTGAAGAAGATGTGGCCGCTCATCTCGCCGCCCAGCGGGGCGCCGGTTTCCTTCAGCTTGGCCTTGACCAGCGAGTGGCCGGTCTTCCACATCAGCGGCTTGCCGCCATTCTTCTCGATGTAGGGCGCCAGGTGGCGCGTGCACTTGACGTCGTACAGGATCTCGGCGCCCGGGTTGCGCGACAGGACGTCGGCCGCGAACAGCATCATCTGGCGGTCCGGGAAGATGATCTGGCCATCCTTGGTGACCAGGCCCAGGCGGTCGCCGTCGCCGTCGAAGGCCAGGCCGATCTCGGCGTCGGTCTCTTGCAGCGCGCGAATCACGTCCTGCAGGTTTTCCGGGTGGGCCGGGTCCGGGTGGTGGTTCGGGAAGGTGCCGTCGACTTCGCAGAACAGCTCGACGACCTCGGCGCCCATGCGGGTAAACAGCTCGGGCGCGAAGGCGCCAGCGACGCCGTTGCCGCAGTCGACCACGATCTTGATCGGACGCGCCAGCTTGACGTCGCCCACGATGCGCTCGATGTAGGCGGCGCGGATGTCGTGGGTGCTGTAGCCGCCGCGCTGGTCGGCGATCGCGCCGTCGTAGGCAGCGATGCTGTCGTGCAGGCCGGTGATGGCGTCGCCATAGATCGCCTCGCCCGCCATCACCATCTTGAAGCCGTTGTAGTCGGGCGGGTTGTGGCTGCCGGTGACCATGATGCCCGAGCGCGTTTCCAGCACGTTGGTGCCGAAATACACCATCGGGGTGGCGACCATGCCCAGATCGATCACGTCGACGCCGGCGTCGCGCAGGCCTTCGCTGAGGGCGGCGCTGAGTTCCGGGCCCGACAGGCGGCCGTCGCGGCCGATCACGACCTTGCGCTCTCCCTTGGCCAGCGCGGCGGCGCCGAAGGCACGGCCGATGTGGCGCGCGATCCCCGCATCCAGGGTCTTGCCGATGATGCCGCGAATGTCATAGGCCTTGAAAATCGTTTTCGAGAGAGCAACCATGTTCTTCCTTGGAATTCTTGAGAGGCATGCGCCGGTCGCTGGATCGACCGTGGTCATCGCCGGATGTTGGAGGAATGATAAAAAATCGCTTGCTATTGTACCGGCAAGCGCTGGCGCCGTGGGATTGGCGCGCGGAGATCGGGCGGCGTGGAAAGCGCCCGGTGCCTGGCGGAATGCTACTTTCCGCCTGCGCTGCGGAAGTGAGGTTCCTCAGCGCAGGGGAAATTGGAATCAGACGCGCAGATCGTCGATCGACTTGCCGCCTTCGACCCATTCCTTGACCCACTTCGGCTGGCGGCCGCGGCCGGTCCACTGCAGGTTGGAATCGTCCGGGTGACGATAGCGCACGGCGACGGTGGCGCCTTTCGAACCGCGGCCGGTGGCGGCCATCAGGTCTTTCAGCGGCATGCCGACGCTTTGGGCGATGGCCAGGATTTGCTCGCGTGCTTTTTGCACTTCCTGGACTTCACGCTTCTTCATCTCCTGCTTGATTTGCTCCTGCAGGTTGCGCAAATCGCCTACGGACATATTCGACAGATCCATCATCATTCCTCGTTCGTTAAAGATTAAATGCAGATTCAGCAATTACCGAATCTAGTGAATTCTCACTAAATGTCGCAATATAATACAACAATAAACCGGGACTAGTCCTTCTTGCTTAAAAAAAGCCAACGTGGGGACTTGAATCGAACAATACGGCCATACAACCAGAGGTAACTGATTATGAACAACAAACAGAAGAACATCAGGGCCGTCGTGTTTTTCCAGAACACCGTTGCCGGTATCACGGCCAGCAGTGAAAACAGCCATAAATAAGGAGAAGTCCGCGCATTGCGCTTCATCAATGCGCGTGCTTCGCGCGGCCCTACCGTCCATTGCACGATACGGCGAAATATCAAGCTGTGCAGGTGAATACCATCCGGCATCGCCGGCGACTTTCCGCGCACAAACATGCGGCGATAAGCGGAGAATATCGTTTCGAAAGCCGGATAAATCAGTAACAGCGCCGCATACCAGGTCGACACGCCGGGATTGCGCATCACCAGCAGCAGCGCCAGCTCGCCCAGCAGGAAACCGATGAAATAGGCGCCGCCGTCGCCCAGGAAGATCAGCCCCACCGGATAGTTCCAGATCAGGAAGCCGGCGGTGGCGCCGGCCACGATCAGGGCCGCCACCAGCACGAACATATCGCCCACCTGCAGCGCCACGTAGGACAGCGACAGCAGCATGAAGATGCTGATCACGCCCGCCAGGCCATTGAAGCCGTCGATGATATTGATGGCGTTGGCGATGCCCGCCACCGCCAGCATCGTCAGCGGCAGCACGATCCACAGCGTCTCGATCGGCAGCACGGCCCACGGCAGGTCGAGCCGGCCGACGCGCGCGTCGAGCAGCCAGTAGCCGAGGGCCGCCGCGACCATCGTCAGCGCCAGCCGGCGCAGCGGCGAAACGCGGCCGGTGTAATCCTCGGCGATGCCGCCGGCGAGCGCGATCGTGGCGCAGGCAATCAGGGTCGCGAGCCACGCCATCATTTGCGGCTCGCGCAGGATCGAAATCCCGGACGCCACCACCACCGCGAGGAAAATTGGAATGCCGCCGATACGCGCGACCGCATGCGAGTGCACTTTCTGCACGCCGCCAAAATCGCCATCGAGCCCCAGCCCATGTTTTCGCGCGGTCTTGATAACCAGCAGCGTCAGCAATGCGCAGGAAAGGAAGCTCACGAAAAACGAGAACATTATTGTTTTCTTTCGATGCCTGTATGTGGAGCCTCGGGCAGCGGCGGTTGGCAAATGGAATGGCCAGTGCACGCTATTCACGGGAGGAAAGCCGGATTCATTGTACCGGAATGGACCGGTATTTCCGGGCGCACGTATTTAACGCGCACGCAGTGTTGGAAGCGAGTCAAAAAATGCCGATGCGCGCGCATTTCGGGCACGAGACAGGCGCAGGGAACCACAAGCGCGGTGCCGGGCGACAGCGCCGGCGGGTAAAATCATTTAGTATCCGCAAAAGCAACAACGACAGCTTCACGGGCCAATCTCGAAAAATATGAAAACCTATGCCATTGGCGACCTCCAGGGTTGCGCGCACGAAGCGCAACTGCTCCTCGACCGGATCTTCGAGACGGCGGGCCTTGACGCGCGTATCCTGTTCGTGGGAGACCTGATCAATCGCGGTCCCGATTCGCTCACCGCGCTGCGGCGCATGAAGGCCTTGTCGGAATCGAGCGGCGGGCGCATCGAAGCCCTGCTCGGCAACCACGACCTGCACCTGATCGCGGTGGCGGCCGGCGCCCAGCGCCTGAGCCGCTCCGACACCCTCGACGAGATCCTGGCCGCGCCCGACCGCGACGAATTGATCGCCTGGCTGCGCCAGCGTCCGCTGGCGATGTTCGTCGACGCCCACCTGCTGGTGCACGCCGGCGTGGCGCCGCAATGGGACGCGCGCCAGACCATGGCGCTGGCCGCCGAAGTGGAGGCCGCGCTGCGCGGCGAGGGCTGGATCGATTTCCTGGGCGCGATGTACGGCAACCTGCCGGATCGCTGGGACGATGGCCTGGTGGGCATCGACCGCCTGCGCTGCATCGTCAACGCCCTCACCCGCATGCGCCTGTGCGCGCCGGACGGCACGATGGACTTCAAGCACAAGGAAAGCGACGCCGGCCCGGCCGGCAGCGGCCTCCTGCCCTGGTTCGACCTGCCGCAGCGCGGCACCCAGGATGTGACGGTGGTGTTCGGCCACTGGTCGGCGCTGGGCCTGGTGCAGCGGCCGAACCTGATCGGCCTCGATAGCGGCTGCGTGTGGGGCGGCAAGCTGACGGCGGTCTGCCTGGACGACCGCACGCTGCTGCAGGTGGATTGTCCCGAGTACCGGGAACACGGCGGCAAGAAGCGCTAGACGCGCACGGCGGCTTCCACCGCCTCCTGCGCCGCCAGCGCCAGCTCGCGCCGGTGCGCGCCAACGCTGTCCAGCGGCGCCAGGCAGGCCAGGCGCGCCTTCACGGGCGGGCCCTGCAGGATGCGCAGCAGGCTGTCGACGAAGGTGGTGTCGCCCACGTACTCGATCGACGGGTGCGGGCCGCCATCGGCATCGACATAGGCCAGCGCATACGGCTGGACCGGCACACCGGCATCGATCGCGGCCTCGAACAGGTTGGCGTGGAAGGGCAGCACCCCGCCCTGCAGGCCGGTCGTCCCTTCCGGGAACAGGGCGACCCGTTCCCCTTGTTGCAGCACCTCGACCAGTCCCTTGAACACGTGGCGCAGCTCGCGCCGGTTGCCGCGCGCGATGAACACGGTGCCGGCGCCGGCCGCCAGCCAGCCCATCACCGGCCAGGATCGGATCTCGGCCTTGGCCACGAAGCGGCAGGGATCGAGGGCGTTGATGACGAAGATGTCGAGCCAGGACACGTGGTTGGCGACGACCAGCGCGTGCTCCAGCGCGGGGACGCCGCCGCCATGCTCGACCTCGACCCGGCACAGGCGCAGCAGGCGGCGCGACCAGCCGCGCGTCAGGCGCATGCGCAAGCGGGGAGAAGCGAAGGGAAACACCAGCGCGCAGGTCGCCAGGCCCTCGCACAGGTGGACGACGACGCGCGCGAGGCGCCAGGCTAGGCGGATCTTCAAGATAGCAAACACGGTGAGGACGGCGGCTTCATGACCAGCCGCCGTCCCGGGTGGATCAGCGCTGCCAGGCCACGCGGCCGCGCACGATGGTGGCCTTGACCTGTCCGGCCAGCTCGTAGCCGAGGAAAGGCGTGTGCTTGCCCTGGCTGGCCAGGGTCTTGCCCTCCACCTTCCAGCGCGCGTCTGGATCGAACAGCACCACGTCGGCCGCGGCGCCGACGCCCAGGGTGCCGGCCGGCAGGCCGGCGATGCGGGCCGCGTCATGCGTGATGCGGCTGAGCGCCACGGCCAGCACCTTGTCGCCATCCACGCCATGCTGCTGGTCTTCGGCCCACTTGAGCGTGAGGCTGAGCAGCAGTTCCAGGCCGGTGGCGCCGGGCGAGGCTTCGCCGAACGGCAGCAGCTTCTCGTCGTCGTCGACCGGGGTGTGGTCGGAGCAGACCGCGTCCACGGTGCCGTCCAGCACGGCCGCACGGATCGCGTCGCGGTCGCGCTGCGAGCGCAGCGGCGGGGTCAGGCGCGCGTTGGAATCGAAGAAGCCGATGTCGGCGTCGGTCATGTGCAGGTGGTGCACGCCGACGTCGACGCTGAGGTCCAGGCCTTCCTGCTTGGCGGCGCGGATCAGCTCCAGGCCGGCGCTTGATGAGATGCGGCACAGGTGCACGCGCGCGCCGGTGGCGCGCATCAGTTCGAAGATCGTGTGCAGCGCGATGGTCTCGGACATCACCGGCACGCCCGACAGGCCCAGGCGCGACGCCAGCGGACCGCTGTGGGCCACGCCGCCGCGGCCGATGTGGGCGTCCTGCGGACGCAGCCACACGGTATAGCCAAAGGTTTTCGCATACTGCATGGCGCGCAGCAGCACGGTGGTATCGAGGATCGGTTCCTCGGCCTGGGCGAAGCCGATGCAGCCGGCTTCGGTCAGTTCGGCCATCTCGGTCAGCGCCTGGCCCTTCAGGCCCACGGTCAGCGCGCCCAGCGGGTGCACATTGGCCTGGTCGAGCATGCGCGCGCGGTGCTTGAGCATCTCGACCAGGCCCGGCTCGTCGAGCACCGGATCGGTGTCGGGCGGGCACACGAGCGTGGTCACGCCGCCCTGCATCGCGGCCTGCAGCTCGGATTCGAGCGTGGCCTTGTATTCGTAGCCCGGCTCGCGCAGGCGCGCCGACAGGTCGACCAGGCCGGGGGCGACCACCAGGCCGGCGGCGTCGATGGTCTGGTCGGCGTTGAAGCCCGCTGGCGCGGCGCCGAGCGCCGCGATCCTGCCGTCGGCGATGAACAGGTCTTGCGCTGCGTCGATGCCGTTCGCCGGGTCGATCACTCGCCCGTTCTTGATATGAAGTTTCATGCGTGGGTTCCTGCCAAAATGCTCATCACCGCCATCCGTACCGCGATCCCGAAAGTTACCTGCGGCAGGATCACCGCCTGGGCGCCGTCCGCCACCGCCGAGTCGATCTCGACGCCGCGGTTCATCGGGCCCGGATGCATCACGATCGCGTCCGGCTTGGCCAGCGCCAGGCGTTCCGGCGTCAGGCCATAGCTCTTGAAGTATTCCTGCGCCGAAGGCAGCAGCGCGCCGCTCATGCGCTCGTTCTGCAGGCGCAGCATGATGATGACGTCGACGTCCTTCAGGCCTTCATCCATGTTGGTGAAGGTGCGCACGCCCATCTGCTCCAGGCCGCCCGGCAGCAGCGTGTGCGGGCCGATCGCGCGCACTTCAGGCACGCCGAGCGTGGTCAGCGCGTGGATATCCGAGCGCGCCACGCGGCTGTGCAGGATGTCGCCGACGATGGCCACGCGCAGGTTGGTGAAGTCCTTCTTGTAGTGCCGGATCGTGTACATGTCCAGCAGGCCCTGGGTCGGGTGGGCGTGGCGGCCGTCGCCGGCGTTGACCACGTGCACGTCGGAGCGGGTGCGGTTCAGGTGCTGGGCGATCATGTAGGGCGCGCCCGATTGCGCGTGGCGCACCACGAACATATCGGCGTGCATCGCGGCCAGGTTGTCGATGGTGTCGAGCAGCGACTCGCCCTTGGTGGTCGACGAGGCCTGGATGTTCAGGTTGATGACGTCGGCCGACAGGCGCTTCGAGGCGATCTCGAAGGTGGTGCGGGTGCGCGTCGAGTTTTCGAAGAACAGGTTGAACACGCTCTTGCCGCGCATGAGCGGGACTTTCTTGACTTCGCGGTCGGAGATGCCGACGAAGCTCGATGCGGTGTCGAGGATGTGGTCGATGTGCGACTTCTTGAGTCCCTCGATGGTGAGCAGGTGTTGCAGCTCGCCGTTCTTGTTCAGTTGCGGATTATTGTGCAGGGTCGGCATTGTCTTCTTCGATGGTCAGCGAGAGTTGGCCTGTTTCGTCGCGCTGCAGGCACAGCGACTGGTTTGCCGCGAGCGACACGCGCGCGCCGGCGAAATCGGCCGCCACCGGCAGCTCGCGCCCGCCGCGGTCGGCCAGCGCGGCCAGCTTGATGCAGCTTGGCCGGCCATAGTCGAACAGCACGTTGATCGCGGCGCGCGTGGTGCGGCCGGTCTGCAGCACGTCGTCGACCAGCACCACCGTGGCGCCGTCGACCGGGAAGCGGATATGGGTCGGCTTCACGTCAGGATGCAGGCCCTTGCGCGCATAGTCGTCGCGGTAGAACGACACGTCGATCGAACCCAGGCGGGCAGTGAGGTCGAGGTCGCGCGCCAGGCGCTCGGCCAGCCAGGCGCCGCCGGAATGGATGCCGACGATGGCGGCGTCGGGCACGCCGTCCAGGCCCGCGCGGACCTGGCCCAGCAGCTCGCGGTAGAGCGCCTCGGCGTCGAGGTTGAGATTGGTTGTTGGCATAGGGTGAGAAGATGCGGCTAAGGAGATGCGTCGAAATATTGCTGCAGAATGATGGCGGCCGCCTTGTCGTCGATGACGTCGCCGCGCTTCGATGCGATCACGGCCGACGAATAGCGCTCGTCGACCAGCTCGACAGGCAGGTTGAAGCGGCCATGCAGCTGGTTGGCGAAGCGGCGGCTGCGCAGGGTCATGTCGTGTTCGGCGCCGTCGGGATGGCGCGGCTCGCCCACCACCAGGCGCGCCGGGCGCCACTCGGCGATCAGCTCGCCGATGATCTTGAAGCGGGTGGCGTTGTCGATGGCGGCAATGACGCGCAGCGGCTGCGCCTGCCCGGTCAGGGTGTTGCCCATGGCGATGCCGATCCGCTTGACGCCGAAGTCGAAGCCGAAAACGATATCGACCATCATGCGCAACCACGCAGGTACAGCAAATCACGCATGGCCGGCTTCGGTGGCGAGCATGAAGGGATCGATCCCCAGCAGTTTGATGGCGGCGTTGTAGCGTTCCTCGATCGGCAGGTCGAACAGCACGCGCGCGTCGGCGCCCACCGTCAGCCAGCCGTTGCGCGAGATTTCTTCTTCGAGCTGGCCCGGGCTCCAGCCGGCGTAGCCGATCGAGACCAGCATGCGCGCGGGACCGCCGCCGCTGGCGACGGCTTCGAGCACGTCGATCGAGGTCGTGAAGGCGACGTCGTCGGTGACGCTGAGCGACGAGGAATAACGGCCGCCGGGCGAATGCAGCACGAAGCCGCGGTCGTCCTGGACCGGCCCGCCGAACATGATCGGTTCGTCCACCACGGTCGCGCGCAGGCCTTCGGCCAGCTTCAGGTCGACGCGGTCGAACAGGGTTTCCATCGTCATGTCGGTCGGCTTGTTGATGACCACGCCCAGCACGCCCTTGTCGTTGTGCTCGCAGACATAGACGACGGTGCCGCCGAAGATCGGATCCTGGATCGATGGCATGGCGATCAGGAAATGGTTCGCAAGGTTGAGCCCGGATGCTGCCGGACCGGCCTTGGCGAGCGCTTCATCCTGCTCCCGGGGCATGCCCGGCATCGGTAGAGTTTTGCCAACTTTGCTTTTTTTCATACGGATACTCTCAAAAGGCGCACTCTTGCGTTAAACATGATCGACTGCCAACGTTCTGCAGCACAACGTTACGCTTTTCCCTAGTTTACACCCATTTGGCCGGAGGACCCTCGGAAGCATCACGACACGCACACCATGGTCCGATCCTAGACAGTAAAATCTGCTCCCGCCTTGACCTCGCACACAGTGATGAATTTGAGCAAGTCTTTAGTCTGGTTCCGGCGCGACCTGCGCGCATTCGACCACGCCGCCCTGCACCACGCCTTGCGCTGTTCGCAACAGGTGTACTGCGTCTTCGTGTATGACACCGATATTCTCGACGGCTTGCCGCGCGACGATCGCCGCCTGCGTTTCATTCACGCCAGCCTGGCCAGCCTGGATGAGGAATTGCGTCGTCTTGGAGGCTACCTCATCGTGCGCCACGGCAGCGCCCGGGATGAGGTGGTGGCGCTGGCGAAGGCACTCGATGTTGATGCAGTGCATGCCTGTACCGATTATGAACCGCTCGCGATCGCGCGCGATGACGAGGTCGCGCGGCTGCTGGCGGCGCAAGGCCGCGCCTTCCATACGTACAAGGACCAGGTCATCTTCGAGAAGGATGAAGTGCTGACGCTCGCGGGACAGCCGTACTCGGTGTTCACGCCCTACAAGAACGCCTGGCTCAAGCGGCTGGCGGCCCATCCCGAGACGCTGGCGGCGTATCCGGTCGACGCGTTCGCGCATGCGTTCGCGCCGCCAGTCGCGACCTCGGCCCTGCCCGCGCTGGAAGACATCGGTTTCGAGTCCGGCGAAGCGCCGCTGCCGGCCGGGATGGACGGGGCCGAAGCGCTGTTCGAGGCCTTCGTGGAAGACATCGCCGACTACGGCCGCGCACGCGATTTCCCGGCCGAGGACGGCACGTCGAGGTTATCGACGCATTTGCGTTTCGGCACCACCTCGATCCGCCACCTGGTGCGCACGGCGCAGCAACTGACGCTGTCGGGCGCGGGCGGCGCCGGCGCCTCGGTATGGCTGTCCGAACTCATCTGGCGCGATTTCTATGCGATGGTGCTGGCCCGGCACCCGCACGTGGTCGAGCGGTCGTTCAAGCCGGCCTTCGACGCGGTGCAGTGGGACGACGGTCCTGACGCCGACGAGTTGTTCGCCGCCTGGTGCGAGGGCCGCACCGGCTATCCGCTGGTCGACGCGGCCATGGTGCAGCTGAACACGACCGGCTTCATGCACAACCGGCTGCGCATGGTGACGGCCAGCTTTCTCACCAAGGACCTCGGCATCGACTGGCGCCGCGGCGAAGCGTATTTCGCCTTGCAGCTGAACGACTACGAGATGGCGTCGAACAACGGCGGCTGGCAGTGGGCGGCGTCGACCGGCTGCGATGCCCAGCCCTGGTTCAGGATCTTCAATCCGGTGACGCAGTCGACGCGTTTCGACGCCCGCGGCGAATTCATCCGGCGCTACCTGCCGCAATTGCGCAAACTGGATGCGAAGCAGATCCACGCGCCGTGGCAGGTCAAGCCCGAGGCGCTGGCCGAGCGCGGCGTGGTGCTGGGCGAGGATTATCCGGCGCCGGTCGTGGACCACGACGCGGCGCGCAGGCGCACGCTGGAGCGGTTTGCGGTGGTCAGGAAAAGCGTCAGCGTTTGAGCAGCTCTTCGATCGCCGCCAGCAGCACCGGCTCCTGGTACGGCTTGCCGTAATAGGCGTTCACGCCCAGCCCCAGCGCCACGTTGCGGTGCTTGTCCGCCGTGCGCGAGGTGATCATGATGATCGGGATGTCTTTGGTGGCCTCATTGCCGCGCACATTGCGCGTCAGGTCGAAACCATCCATGCGCGGCATCTCGATGTCGACCAGCATCAGGTCGGGCGCGCCCTGCCCAATGAGTTCGAGCGCCTCGACGCCGTCCTTGGCCAACTGCACGCGATAGCCTTCGCGTTCCAGCAGGCGCTGGGTCACGCGGCGCACCGTCAGCGAGTCGTCGACCACCATCACGGTCGGGCGCCGCACCTGGCGCGCCACTTCCTTCTTCACCTGCGCGGCGGCCTGCGGCTGCTGCGCCAGTGCCAGCGGATCGAGGATCAGGACGATCTCGCCCGAGCCCAGCACCGTCGCGCCGGCGATGCCCGGCACCCGCGACAATTGCGGGCCGATGTGCTTGACCACCACCTCGCGGTTGCCCAGCACCTCGTCCACGCGCAGCGCGATGCGGCCGGCGCCGCCGCCCAGCACCAGCACCGGCGTCGAACGCTGGCGCGCCGTCCGCTCTTCGTCATCCTCGCCCAGCAGGGCAGGCAGCGCATGCAACGCCAGCGCGGCGCCGGCCAGCGAGATACTGCCGGCCTCGATCGCCGCCGCCAGGTCCAGCTCACGCACCTGCTCTACCCGCTCGACCAGGGTCGAGGGCACCGCATGCGTGCGCCCGCCGGCCGTCACCAGCACCACCTGGGCGACGGCAAGCGTCAGCGGCAGCGTGATCGTGAAGCGCGCGCCCTGCCCCGGCTCGGACACGACCGCCACCCGTCCGCCCAGCGCCTGGGCTTCGGAACGCACCACGTCCATGCCGACGCCGCGGCCGGCCAGCTCGGTCAGCGTGTCCGCCGTCGAAAAGCCCGGCTCGAAGATCAGTTCGGTCACGTCCTGGTCGGACACGGCGTCTTCCTCGGCCAGCAGGCCGTTCTCGAGCGCCTTGGCGCGGATGCGTTCCAGGTCCAGGCCGGCGCCGTCGTCGCCGAACACGATCAGCACTTCGTTGCCGTGCTGGCTGACCTGCACCAGCAATTCTCCCGTCTCCGCCTTGCCCGCATCCTGGCGCGCCGCGCGCGGCTCGATGCCGTGCACGATCGCATTCCTCAGCAGGTGCTCGAACGGCGCGGCCATCTGTTCCAGCACGCCGCGGTCGATCTCCACGGCGCCGCCGCGGATGTCGAGGTTGACGCGCTTGTCGGTTTCCTTGGCGGTCTGGCGGGCGACGCGGAACAGGCGTTCCGACAGGCTGGCGAACGGCACCATCCGCACCCGCATCAGGTCGCGCTGCAGGTCGCGCGTCATGCGCGCCTGGCTGGCCAGTTCCTCGTTGGCGCCGTCGACCGTGCGCGCCAGGCTTTCCTGGAACGAGGCGACGTCGTCGACGCTCTCGGCCAGCATGCGCGTGAGTTCCTGCAGGCGCGTGAAGCGGTCGAATTCGAGCGGATCGAATTCGCGTTCGCCCGAGATCGACAGCTTCGATGCGATCTGCGATTCGGCCTGCATCTCGATCTCGCGCAGCTGGCGCCGCAGGCGCGCCACGTTGTCCGAGAAGTCGCCCAGCGAACCCTTGAGCGCGCCCATCTGGTTTTCCAGGCGCGAGCGCGTGATCGACACCTCGCCGGCCTGGTTCATCACGCGGTCGAGGATGTCGGCGCGCACCCGCACCAGCGGCGCGCGGGCCGGTTCAAGGGCCGGCGGCGTGTGCGCCCGCGCCCGCTTCTGCTCCTGTGTCTGCGCCGGTGCGGCGTCCGCTGGCGCCGGTTGCTGCAAGCCCTCGAACAGCAGCAGCGCCGCGTCGTAGTTGGCCAGCAGCTCGTCGAAGGCGGTGGCCGGCAAGGTCGAGGTGCCGGCGTGGACCATGTTCTCGATCTGGGTTTCCAGCTCGTGCGCGTGCTGGCCCAGGCGCATCGCGCCGGCCATGCGCGCGCTGCCCTTGACCGTATGCAGGTCGCGCTGCATGCCCTGCGCGATCGCGGTATTGCCTGGCTCTTGCTGCCACTGGCGCAGGTCGTGGCCGATGCGCGGCAACAGGTCCGCCGCCTCTTCCAGGAACACCGGCAGCAGGTCCGGGTCGATCTCGTCGGCATAGCTGGCGCCGACCAGTTCGGGTTCGGGCTCAGGCTCGGGTTCGGCCAGCACCGCTTCGTCCGGGGTCACGGCCACGAAATCGGCGTCCGGCGCGGCGTCCGGCGCGGCATCCTGGGCCTGCGGCGCCGCCTGATCGAGTTCCGGCGCGGCGAAGGTGTCGTCGAGGAAGGAATCGAACAGGTCGTCGACGTCGTCCGTCGCGGCCGGCTTTGGCGCGGCCGGCGGCGCCGGGCGCGCTTCGAAGGCAGGCGGCGCGGCCAGCAACTGCTCGTAGGCGGCCGCGAACAGCGCGTCGAGCTGGCTGGCCAGGGCCGGATCGGCCTCGCCATACAAGGCCGCTGCCTGCTGGCTGGCCAGGCGCTCGCGCAGCGCCGCCAGCTGTTCCGCCAGGTCGGGCTGGCTTGGGGCCAGCTCGCCCAGGGTGAACACCTGCAGCATGGTGCGCATGCGCGACAGGGTCGAATCGAACAGGTCGAACTGGCCGTCCTCGAGCTGCGTGCCCGGCGCCGCCAGCTTCTCGAGCGTCGTCTCCAGCTCGTGCGCGAGGTCGCGCAGCGAGGTATAGCCGACCGTGGCCGAGGTGCCGGACAAGGTATGCGCCGCCGTCACCGCGTCGTGCACCACCTGTTTGTCCAGGCCGCAGCGCAGCGCGTCGAAGCCCTGTTCGAGGGTGGCGCACAGGGTCTCGGTCTCGCCCAGATAGACGTCGTGCAGCGCCTGCGGGATGGCCAGGTCGCCGACGCGCTTCACGCCATCGTCGCCCGGCATGGCCAGCGGCTCGTCGAGCAGCGGAATGTCGTCGAGCGCCGGCGTGTCGATGATGTCGTCCAGCACCAACGGCTCGTCGCTCGGTGGCTCGAACTTCAGTGGCTCGAACTTCAGCGGCTCGAACGGCCCGCCCTCCTGCACCCGCGCGGCGGCGGCGATCAGCGCCGCGCCATCGCGTTCCGGCAGGAGGCCGGCGGCCAGCTCGGCCACCCAGGCATCGAGTTCGGCATAGGCATGGGCCAGCAGGGCCAGCAGGTCGGCGGTGGCCGAACGGCCGTCGGCCAGCCACACGTTCATCACGCGTTCGATGGCGGCGGCGGTGGCGCCAAAGGCCTCCAGGTCCACCATGCGGCTGCTGCCCTTGAGCGTATGGAAGCCGCGGCGCAGCTGGGTCAGGATTTCCTGGTTGGCCGGCTCGTCGGCCGCGCGCGGCAGGGTCTCGACCACGAAGGCCAGCACTTCCTGCGCCTCGGCGATGAAGATGCCGAGCAGTTCGGCGTCGACGCCGTCCGCGGCCTGCGCCGTCTGCGCCGGCATATCCACAGGCGCGGCCTCGGCCGGCGCCGCGACGAACTCGAACGGCAGCTCGCGCAGCAGGAGCTTATCAAGGTCGAAGGTGAAGCGGCCGCGCGCGGCCTCGCTGTCCTGGGCCAGCAGGTCGGCGAAGAAACCGAGCGCGCCGATGTTCTGGGCGATGTTGTGCAGCGACGCGTGCTGGTCGGTCACGTCGGCCTCGCTGGCGGACAGCAGCCGCACCGCTTCCTCGACGTGGCGCACGGCCAGCACCGCCTGGTCCTGGTCGAGGATGGCGAACGCCCCCTGCAGCTGGTGCAGGATCGGCGTCGCCTGCCCGAGCACCTGGCGTTTCGAGGGGTCGTCGTAGTAGTCGTCGAGCAGCTTCTCGATCTGGCGCAGGCCCGCCTTGACCTCGTTCGCCAGCACGGCCACGGTCTGGCCCTGCTGGATCTGGCGCGCCAGCTCGCCCTGCCAGTGCGGGGCGTCGGGCGGCGTCTCGCCGGCGGCCAGCGCCAGCAGGCGCGCGCCGACGGCTTCGGCATTTTCCGAGAAATCGTCGGGCAGCTGGCGCAGCTGGTCCAGGCCGTTCTCGACGAACAGCATGGCGGCCGCCATCTCGAGCCCGAACTGGTCGTCGCGGCCCGACTGCACCGAATCGCTGGCCGCGCGGCCCAGCTCGCGCAGCAGCTGGGCCAGCGCCGGGGCGCCCAGCTTTTCGCTGGCGCCGGCCAGGCGCGCCAATGCGTCGTTGAAGTCGTGTTCGACGTCAAGGTCAGGCTCGCCCTCGCCGGCGATGCGGTCCCAGTCCAACTTGGTGCGGGCCAGCGCTTCGCGCGCCTCTTGCAGGGCTTGCGGGTCGAGCTTGCCATAGCGGCGCTCGGCATAGTCGGGCGGCACGGCGCCGTCCAGGCCCAGGGCCTGGCGCAGCGCGCGCGCCTGCGGCCCCGGTTCGCGCGCGGCGGCGATGAAGAACAGCGCGTCGCGCAGCATCGCTTCGGGCGCATCCATCTCGCCCTTGGCCAGGCGCCGCAATTGCAGGTTGATTTGACCGAACAGCTGCTTGATGTACAGATCGCTCTCGACCTGGCCGTCGGCCACCACGGTGGCGAAGGCATGCATCGCCTGCCAGAACAGGCGCGCGCGAACATCCTCTTGCGCGGCGCCGATCGGCGCGATGGCCGCCACCAGGTCGGCGGCATGAATCTGGCGCCCGGCGTCGTCCTCGGCCTTCAGGTAGGGCAGCAGGGCTTTTTCGAAACGGCTTCGGCAGGCCGCGACATCGACCTGGCCGTCACCTTCCAGCGCGGGCAGCTCGGGCGGCGTCGACAGGTCGAGCGGCATCAGGTCGGATGGATGCACCTTGCGCTCGCCCTGGCGCTCGACCATGTCGCGGTAATACGGGAACAGGCGCGCGGGCTGTTGCGGCATGCCGGCCAGCAGTTCGTCGAGGTATTCGCCGAGCGCCCCGAAGGCGTCCAGCACCACCTGCACGCTATCCACGGTGCATGGCAGGCTCCCATCTTTGAACCCGTCCAGCACCGCCTCGGCCGCGCCGGTGTACACCCCGACGCCTTCGACGTCGACCAGTTGCAGGGCGCCGTGCGCCTGGTGCAGGTGGGTCTTGGCGTGCAGCAGCAGGGTCGGCTGGGCTTCTGGCGAACGCCCGGCGGCCTCGCGCAATGCGGTCGACGCGCGCGCCAGGGCATCGCGGATTTCGCCGATGACCCAGGACAGCGGGCCGGTGTCGAAGTTGCTGGAGCGTTGCAAGGTCGGGCTCAGGGTTGCCATGGGCCGCTCAGGATACCACGCGGAAGCGCGACACCGAATCCTTGAGCTCCTGGGCCAGGGTGGCCAGTTCATGAATCGACTGTGCGGTCTGGCGCGTGCCCTGCTGGGTATGCTCGGTCACCGACAGGATCTCCTGCATCTTGTCGGCCACGCCGGTTGCCTTGCTGGCCTGGCGCTCGGTGGCGTGCGACATGTCCCCGATCAGTTCACCGAGGCGGTTCGACACGCGCGAGATGTCCGACAGCGCGGCGCCGGCGGCGTCCGACAGGCGCGCGCCCTCGACCACGCCCTGGGTCGATTTTTCCATGGCCGCCACCGCGTCGTGGGTGTCGGTCTGGATGGTGCGCACCAGCGCGCCGATCTGCTTGGCCGCCTCGCCCGAGCGTTCCGCCAGGCGCTGCACCTCTTCCGCCACCACCGAGAAGCCGCGACCGGCCTCGCCGGCCGATGCGGCCTGGATCGCGGCGTTCAGCGCCAGCACGTTGGTCTGCTCGGTAATGTCCGAGATCAGCTCGGTGATCTCGCCGATCTCCTGCGACGATTCGCCCAGGCGCTTGATGCGCTTCGAGGTTTCCTGGATCTGCTCGCGGATCTCCTGCATGCCGCGAATCGCGTTCTGCACCGCGGTCGCGCCCTGCTCCGCCGCCGCCACCGACTGGCGCGCCACGTCGGCCGATTCCAGGGCCGAGCGCGACACGTCGGTGATCAGGCCGGCCAGGCGCATGGTGGTGCTGGACGCGTCCTGGATCTCGCGCGACTGCCGCTCGGCCGCGCCCAGGAGCTCGGTCGAGACCTGCTGCGCGCCGTTCGAGGCGCGCGCCACCTGTTCCGAGGTCTTGATGACGCGCACCACCAGCTCGCGCAATTCCTCGACCGTGTAGTTGACCGAGTCGGCGATCGCGCCGGTGATGTCTTCCGACACCGTGGCCTGCACCGTCAGGTCGCCGTCCGCCACCTCTTGCAGCTCGTTCATCAGGCGCAGGATCGCGGCCTGGTTCTGGTCGTTGGTGGCCTTGGCTTCTTCTTCCTTGGCCTGGGCCAGCTGGCGCATCGTTTCCGCTTCGCGGCGGCGTTCCTCGGCGGCGCGCGCACGGGCGGCGGCGTCCTGCAGCATGGTGCGCGAGATGCCCAGCGCCGCGACCAGGGTGAACAGGGCGGCGGCGACCGTCAGCCAGAACCAGCCGCTGGCGCCGGCCTGGTCGCGCTGGTAGTCGTGGTGCAGCTCCGCCAGCATGACGCGCAGCTGTTCGCTGTCGCGCGAGATCACGCGCTCGGCGGCGCGCGCGCTGGCGTAGTTGGTCAGGTTGCCCAGCAGCGGGGTGATGGTCTTGACGTACTCGTCGAAGCTGTCGCGGGTGCGCGCCAGGCGCATGCGCTGTTCGAGATCGGTCAGCGGCGCCAGCCCCAGCTTGCCGCCGCCATCGAGCAGGCCGTCGATGATCGCGCTCAGCGACTCGATGTCGCCCATGATGTAGGTCACCGCGTTCTGGGCCGAGCCCGGGGTGGTGAAGGTCTGGGTGCCGGCCGACAGGCGCTGGGCCAGCGACTGCATGCTCAGCGCCGCCACCTGGCGCCGGGCGTCGCTCGACGCGTCCTTTTGCAGGCGCTCGGCGATCGCGGTCAGCTCCGGCCCCACTTCTTCATACTGGCGCAGGCTGACGCCGAAGGCCAGCAGGTTGCGCTTGTTGGCGATGATGCTGGCGGCCGCCCTGGACGAGGCGTTCCACAGCACGATCGCCTTTTGCAGCTCTTGCGCGCGCGCTCCGCTGGCGGCCGGGATGCGCCCGGTCGGCGACTGGCCGCCGCGCGCCAGCAGGTCCAGTTCGCGGCCCAGCTGGGCGCGGCTGTCTTCGAGCTGGTCGAAGGCGGCGGCGTCGCCGCGCAGCGCGATCGGCGCGGCCTTGGCGAAACGCTGGGAGTGCATCACGGCGTCGCCGGTCACCTGGCTCTGGCCGGCCAGGCGGGCGTCAAACGCCGAATTCTGCCAGGCCGCCAGCATGGTCAGCAGCACGCCGCCCACGAAGGCGCCGAGCAGCAGGTTCAGGCGGCTGGGCTGGAACTGCGCGCCGATCGGGACGGCGCGCAGGTCGTCGGCGCTTTCCGCCGCCATCGCCTCGCTCGCGCTGCGGCTGCGAAAGCCCCCGAGCCGGCGCGCGGCCGCGGCGGCCGAACCGCCCGCATCCGGATGCGGCGCCGAAGGGGATTCGCCGGCCGGCGCCGGCGCCAGGGCGGCGTCGCCCTTCGCGAAGAAGTTCGTGGTCAGTTTCGAAGCGAATCCCATTGCTGCTCCCTGTTCCTGCTGTAAGTGTGGTTGTTGTTAGCGTGCGAGTTAGGCTGCGAGTTAGCCTGCAACCCGCAGGAAACGCTCTTCCCGCACCAGCGCCGCCAGCGACAGCGGCGTCCATGTGTTGCCGTCGGCGTCGCGCAGGACGTCGCCCACGCGCTCCATCGCGCCGGCCTGGCGCAGTCCGTGGACGTTCGAGGCCAGCAAGGCGCAGTTGAAGCCGAGATGCGGTGCGAACACCACCAGGCGCGGCGTCGCGGGGCCATCGGGCGATGCTTCCTCGCCCAGGTAGCGCGCCAGGTCGATCACGCCCAGCAGGCTGCCGCGCACATTGGCCAGGCCCAGGTACCAGGGCTGGGTCAGCGGAACGACGGTCAGGGGCGCGGGGGAGACGATCTCGCCGACCTCGAGCAGGTCGACCAGGTAGCGCGTGGCCCCGATCGCCAGGCCCAGCTGGCCGGCATTGCCGCCGGCGCCGGTGCGGGCCGCCTGCATCTTTTCCAGCAGCTGCTCCTGGTACAGGCGCAGGCGGGTACGGCGCGCCGCGGGATCGCGCCGGCCGCTCTCTTCACGCTCCTTGCCGTCGCCCGCCGCGCTGGTCATGCGCTCACGCCGCCGGCGGTCGCCACGGCCGCGATGCTGGCCAGCAGGCGCTCGGGATCGACCGGTTTGACCAGGTAGTCCCTGGCGCCCTGGCGCAGGCCCCAGATGCGGTCGGTTTCCTGGTTCTTGCTGCTGCAGATGATGACCGGCAGCGCCGCCAGCTCCGGATCGCGCGCGATGGCGCGCGTCACCTGGAAGCCGTTACTGCCCGGCATGACCACGTCCATGAGGATCAGTTCGGGGCGCTCGGCGCGGATGCGCTCGATCGCTTCGTCGCCATTCACGGCGGTGCTGACGGCAAAGCCGTTCTTCACCAGGATGTCGGTCAGGTACAGGCGTTCGGTCGGGGAATCGTCGACGATGAGGATCTTGTTGATGGCCACTTACGGCTCCGGCTCGTATGGATGTCAGTCCTGGGGCATGGCGTGCTCGCGCACGGCCGCCAGCAGGCTGTCTTTGGTAAAGGGTTTGGTGAGATAGGCGCTGGCGCCGACCATCGCGCCGCGCGCGCGGTCGAACAGGCCATCCTTGGACGACAGCATCAGCACCGGCGTCGCGCGAAAGCGCGCGCTCTTCTTGATCAGGGCGCAGGTCTGGTAACCGTCCAGGCGCGGCATCAGAATGTCGCAGAACACCAGCGCCGGATGATGGTCGTTGATCTTGGCCAGGGCGTCGAAGCCGTCATCGGCCAACACCACCTGGTAACCGGCCTGGTTCAGGAAAATCTCGGCGGAGCGGCGGATCGTGCTGCTGTCGTCGATCACCATGATGGTCAGGGCCGTGGATTGCGGCGATGTCGTCATTTTCGTTTCACTTCGGCTTGAAGCGCCACGATAGCACAGCGCATCTTTCTTGTGCGCAAAGTGTTGCAGGGAGTCAACTACTCCCTGATATGGCATCCCGGGAGTGGACGAGATGCCATTAGCAAGCTGATCACATTGTGATCTTTATTGCATGATTATTGCTTCAGATTGCCGTCATCTCGAAGTCGTCCTTGCGCGCGCCGCACTCCGGGCAAGTCCAGTTCATCGGTACGTCGGCCCAGCGCGTGCCGGGAGCGATGCCATCGTCGGGTGCACCGACAGCCTCGTCATAGACCCAGCCACAAATCAGGCACATCCAGGTCTGGAAAGGCGCGGTGGATTCGGTACTCACAGTATTGGTCCTTGTATCTAGTAAAATGTGGAATCGGAATCCGGCATCTTAATCTACCCGACGTGCAAAACCAAACGTTCCCCCTCATCCTGAGCTTCGGCGTCTGCGATCCCGTCGGCGCCATCGGCGTGCAGGCGGATTGCGCCGCGTTCGCCGCCCTCGGATGCCACGGGCTATCGGCCATCGCCGGCCTGCTGGTCGCGGACAGTGCCCGCATCGAGAATATGTACGAGCTCGACAGCGACTGGATGGCCGAGCAGGCGCGCACCTTGCTGGAAGACATGCCGATCGCCGCCTTCAAGGTCGGCGCCGTCGGCTCGGCCCTGCACCTGGCCGCGATCGCCGAGATCGTGTCCGACTACCCGGACGCGCCGCTGGTCCTCGACCCCTTCCTGTCGGCCCTGCCCGACGCCGGCCTGGGCGACGAGGAAATGCTGTCCGCGCTGCGCTCGATCCTGGCGCCGCAGGCCACCGCCCTGATCCTGTCCCAGTCCGAACTGGGCCGCATGGCCGAGCTGTGGCGCGATGGCGCCGAGCGCAAGGACGGCGACCTCGAAGAAGACGTGGCCGAGCTTACCTCGAGCGGCCTGCACTACGTGCTGGTGACCGGCAGCCGCGACGAACACGGCGGCTGCTCGAACCGCCTGTACGACGCCGGCGGCGAAGTCGCGCGGGTCGACTGGCAGCACCTGCCCGGCCCCTTCCTGGGCGCCGGCAACACCTATTCGGCGGCCTTCACCGCCTGCCTGGCGCGCGGCATGGACGCGCCGCAGGCGCTGGCCCTGGCTCAGGAATACACCACCGGCGCGCTCGAGCATGCGCAGCGCTTCGGCATGGGCAAGTTCATTCCCAGTAAATTCTTCCGTCCCTAGCCCCGCTGCGCGGACGGGTTCTTTTCAATCACGAAGCAGCCATCATGACCACTGAACAATCCACCTCGCGCAACGACATCCTGTTCGCCCGCGCCCAGCAATCGACCCCTGGCGGCGTCAATTCTCCGGTGCGCGCCTTCCGCTCGGTGGGCGGCACCCCGCGCTTCATCGAGCGCGCCCAGGGCCCGTATTTCTGGGACGCCGACGGCAAGCGCTACATCGACTACATCGGCTCCTGGGGCCCGGCCATCCTCGGCCACGCCAGGTCCGAAGTGGTCAAGGCGGTGCAGGCCGCTGCTGCTAACGGTCTATCTTTCGGCGCGCCGACAGAAGGCGAGATCGAGATCGCCGAGGAAATCTGCCGCCTGCTGCCGTCGATCGAACAGGTGCGCCTGGTCTCGTCCGGCACCGAGGCCACCATGAGCGCACTGCGCCTGGCGCGCGGCGCCACCGGCCGCGACAAGATCGTCAAGTTCGAAGGCTGCTACCACGGCCACGCCGATTCGCTGCTGGTGAAGGCCGGCAGCGGCCTGCTGACCTTCGGCAACCCGACCTCGGCCGGCGTGCCGGAAGACTTCGTCAAGCACACCCTGGTGCTCGACTACAACAATGTCCCGCAACTGGAAGACGCCTTCGCCTCGATGGGCGACACCATCGCCTGCGTGATCGTGGAGCCGGTGGCCGGCAATATGAACCTGATCCGCGCCACCCCGGAATTCCTGCAGCGCATGCGCGAACTGTGCACCGAGCATGGCGCGGTGCTGATCTTCGACGAGGTGATGTGCGGCTTCCGCGTGGGCCTCGAAGGCGCCCAGGGCATGTACGGCATCACCCCCGACCTGACCGCGCTGGGCAAGGTGATCGGCGGCGGCATGCCGGTGGCGGCCTTCGGCGGGCGCGCGGACCTGATGCAGAAGATGGCCCCGATCGGTCCGGTGTACCAGGCCGGCACGCTGTCGGGCAACCCGGTGGCGGTGGCGGCCGGCATGACCACCCTGAAGCTGATCCAGGAAGAAGGCTTCTACGAGCAGCTGACGGCGACGGCCGACCGCCTGGTGACGGGCCTGACGGCGGCCGCGCAGGAAGCCGGCATCGATTTCTGCGGCGACTCGGTGGGCGGCATGTTCGGCTTCTACTTCTCGAAGGACGTCCCGTCCAGCTACAGCGAGATGATGGCGGGCGACAAGGAGCGCTTCAACCGCTTCTTCCACGGCATGCTCGAAGAAGGCGTGTACTTCGCGCCGGCCATGTTCGAAGCGGGCTTCGTGTCGATCCAGCACGACGACGCCGTGATCGACGCCACGATCGAGGCTGCGCGGCGCGTGTTCAAGCGCATCGGCTAAGCACGCTCGACGCAAAACAACACGGCGCACCGAGGTGCGCCGTTTTTCATTGCCGGATTACTTCAACCAGCCGCGCCGGCGGAAGTACAGCAGCGGCGCCACCGCGCTGGCCGCCATCAGGGCGATCGCGAACGGATAGCCGAAGCGCCAGTTCAGTTCCGGCATCAGGGCGAAGTTCATGCCGTACAGGCTGGCGATCAGGGTCGGCGGCAGGAAGGCGACCGAGGCCACCGAGAAGATCTTGATGATCTTGTTCTGGTTGATGTTGATGAAGCCGACGGTGGCGTCCATCAGGAAGTTCACCTTGTCGAACAGGAAGGACGTGTGGCCGTCGAGCGACTCGATGTCGCGCAGGATCTGGCGCGCTTCCTCGAACTGGTCGGAGTTGAGCAGCCGGCCGCGCATCAGGAAGCTGACCGCGCGCCGGGTATCCATCATGTTGCGGCGGATGCGGCCGTTCAAGTCTTCCTCGTGGGCGATGGCGTTCAGCGCGGCGGCCGCGTCCTGGTCGGTGAATTCCTTCTGCAGCACGCGGGTCGAGACTTCTTCGAGGCTTTCGTAGATGCCTTCCAGCGCGTCGGCCGAATATTCGGCGTCGGTCGCGTACAGGTCGAGCAGCACGTCCATATAGTCTTCGATCGAGCCGGGCCGCGAACGCGCGCGCATGCGCACCAGGCGGAACACGGGCAGGTCGTCGTTATGGACCGAGAACAGGATTTTGCCGGACAGGATGAAGGCCACCGTCACCACCCGCGACGGGCCGTCTTCTTCCTCGAGCAGGAAGTCGGTGCGCAGGTGCAGGTCGCCGTTTTCGGCCTCGTAGTAGCGCGCCGAGGCTTCGATGTCCTGGACTTCGTCCTCGCCCGGCAGGGTCACGCCATACCTGGCCTTGACCCAGGTGCGCTCTTCCTCGTCCGGGTCGGTCAGGTCGACCCACACCGGCGCGACGTTCTCCAGGTCTTCCCGGGAAGCGATCGTTGCCTGGTTCAGGCGGCCATTCTGTAGGACAAATACGTTGATCATGCGCTGGGGTCTCGTTCGCTATTTTCTGGCCGGGGGGAGAAAAATTAGCGCAAGTGTAACCGCTCGCCGTGCACTGAGCCAACTCAGTAACGACATTTCGCGTCAAGGCACCTCGGCGAAGCGCATCTGGCGCAGGATGGCGTTGGTGCGCCGCTGCAGGTAACTGGTCGAGCGGTGCTTGTCGTAATAGCGCGGATTGGGCAGCATCACCGCCAGCCGGGCGGCCTGGGCCGGGCTCAGATTGGCAGCCGACGTCTTGTAGTAGTAGCGCGCCGCCGCCTCGGCGCCGAACACGCCGCGCCCGAATTCGACCACGTTCAGGTAGAGCTCGAGGATGCGCTCCTTGCTCATCACCGTTTCCAGCATATAGGCAATCACCAGCTCCTGGCCCTTGCGGAACATGCTGCGCGAGCCGGACAGGAACAGGTTCTTGGCCAGTTGCTGGGTGATGGTCGAGCCGCCGCCGACCACCTTGCTGCGCCGCTGGTTGCGCTCGTAGGCGCGTTCGATCGCTTCCCAGTCCACGCCGCCATGCACGCTGAAGTTGGCGTCTTCCGAGGCCACCACCGCGCGCTTCAGGTTGCGCGAGATGCGTTCGTACGGCACCCACTGGTGCTTGAGGGTCGCGTCCGGATTCTTTTCGCGCAGCTGGGACAGCTGTTCACGCATGAAGCTGGTCGAGCCGGGATTGAACTGGGAATACCAGCACACCATGGCGAAGAAATACAGCTGGACCAGCAGCACCAGCAGCAACGGGGCCAGGAAGATCCACTTGATCCAGCGGCGCCCGGTCGGCGCGGCCTTGCGCGACTTGGCCATGGTCAGCCTGCCTGGCGCATCGCGGCCAGCACGGCGTTCGTCTCCGGCCGCACGCCGCGCCACAGCAGGAAGGCCTCGGCCGCCTGCTCGACCAGCATGCCCAGGCCGTCACGCACGGTCGCGCCATGGCGCGCGGCGAATGCCATGAACACGGTCGGCTCCTTCCCGTACATCATGTCCAGCGCCAGCACGCCGGGGCCAAATACCGATGGCGGCACCGGCGGCACGTCGGCCGCCAGGCTGGCCGAGGTGGCGTTGATGACGACATCGAAGCCGCCTTCCACGTCGGCGAAGCCGCTCACGGCCAGTTGCTGCGCGTGCGCCGCGAAATCGGCCGCCAGCCGTTCGGCGGTCGCCAGCGTGCGGTTGGCGATGACGATCTGGCGCGGGTTTTCCGTCAGGAGCGGCAGCAGCGCGCCGCGCGCGGCGCCGCCGGCGCCCAGTAGCAGGATGCGTTTATCGGCCAGCGACACGCCGGCATTGCGCACGATGTCGGCCACCAGGCCGGGGCCGTCGGTGTTGTCGCCGACGATCTCGCCGTGTTCGAAGATCAGGGTGTTCACGGCGCCCGCCGCCTGGGCGCGCGGCGCCAGCCGGGTCGCCAGCCGCGCCGCGTCGAGCTTGAACGGCACGGTGACGTTGGCGCCCCGATAACCTTCGGCGACCAGGCGCCGCACGGTGGCCTCGAAGCCGTCCAGCGGCGCCAGGCAGCGCTCATACGTCAGTTCCTGGCCGGTCTGCTGCGCGTAGGCGGCGTGGATCTGCGGGGATTTGCTGTGGGCGATCGGATTGCCGATGACGCAATATTTATCGGTCACAGGGCGGCTCATTTGGCGGCTTCTCCAAGGGTTGCCTGCATCTTGTCCTCACGGGTGAAACGGAAACGGGTGAACACTTCCCACAGGTCGTCCTTGCCCTGGGTGCGCATATTGGCCGGGAAGGCGCCGAACGGGGCCGAGCGGCGCACGATCTCGAGCGCCGCCTTGTCGAGGGCCGGATTGCCCGAGCTGCGTTCGACGCGCGGGCCGCCATCGCCCAGGTACAGGGTGCCGTCCTGGAACACGGGGATGTAGACCACCAGATCGCCATACAGCTTGCGGCCGGCCTGCTGCGGGAAATTCAGCGTGCCGACTTCCTCGATGCGCTTTTGCATCGCCTTGTAGTACAGCGCGTAGCCGACCTGGCGCGTGCTGGGCGTGATTTGCGTGCGCTTGGGGCGGCGGTTTTCTTCTTCGATGCGCTCGAAGATCTCGGCGCTGGTGCGCGAAATGGCGCGCGCGGTGTCGATGTTGTCGCTACCCGTGCGGGTCGGATCGGGCTTGTCGCGCTCGGTCACCGGCGGGGCGGTGAAATTGCCGCCGCTGCGCGCGCGCGTCAGCACGTTCTGCTGCAGGCGCTCGAGTTCGGCGATGCGGCGCTGCAGGGCCTTGATGCTGTCGCCGTCCTCGACCTTGCGCAGGTCGGGCAGCGGCGACTTGGCGCGGCCCGCCTCCGCCGTCCCGCCACCGTCCAGGTTGGCCTGGGCCAGCGCGTCGGCCTTGGCTGGCGCCCGGTCGTGCCTGGCATTGACCAGCACCACTTCCAGTCCCGGATCGGCCGGCTGGTGGCGAAACGCCTCTGGCGCGGCGAAGCGCAGCGCCAGCAGGCCCGCGTGGGCTGCCACCGATACGGCCAGGGCGATCATCAGGGGACGGTGTTGGAGAAAGGACTTCACGCGCTACGGGTGGCCTGGTGGGGCAATTGAATCAGAGAATTGATCCATTCTAACCCGGCGCGAACGGATGAGGGAGGCCGAACAATGCGGAGGATGCGGAACGTGGTTGCTTCGATAACAGGTGTGGTGAACGGTGCAACCGTCCACCACGGTCCGCATATCATTCCACCTATTATTGCGCCGACGCCGGCGCCGGCTGCGGCGCATCGCCGGTATCGACCGCCGCCACCGCGCCTTCGGCCTCGACCACTTCGGCCACCGCCGCTTCGCCGGTGTCCGCTTCTTCCTCGTAGTCGAGCGACGCGTCCGGTTCGGCCGACGCCACCTCGAGCAGGCGCGCTTCGAGCTGCAGGTCGATCTCGTCCCAGCGCACGATGTCGAGTTTCACCTGGGCGCCGCGCGCCACCTGGGGCATGCCGGTCAGGCGCACCACCAGCGGCACGTCGACCAGGCGCACCAGTTCGTCCTTGAGCACGACGGCGTCGGCCTGCTTCACGTTCTCCTGCCCCAGCCAGCGCAGGCACCAGTAGCGCTCCATGTTCTGCTGGAAGTCGTTATACGCCGAATAGGCCGCGTCGAAGCTCGAGACGATCGCGAACAGGGTCGCATCGCGGTGTTTAAAGGGAGCCACCAGCGGCGCCGTCACGCCGTGCTCGGCGGCGGCCAGGATCTGCCACTGGTTGACCAGGTCGGTGTAGCGGCGCAGCGGCGAGGTGCTCCAGGCATACTGGTCCACGCCCAGGCCCTGGTGCGGCGCCGCGTGCGTGACCATGCGCACCTGCATCTTGGCGGCCCAGCCGCCGGCGCCCGGCGTCTGCGAACGGTAGATGCCGGGCACGCCCGAGTCGTGCAGCAGCTTGCCCCAGGTGCTGTTGGCGAAGATCATCAGCTCGGCCACGATCTTGTCCAGCGGTGCGCCGCGCTTGCGGCGCACGATCGAGACCACGTCGTCCTCGACGTAGAAATTGAAGTCGACCCGGTTCGCCTGTTCCGGCTTGAGGCCGAAGGCTTCGCGCTTCTTCATGCGGCCCGCTTCCAGCTGCAGCGCCCACTTCCACAGCAGGCCCAGTTCGTCCTTGTGCGGATAGTCGCCCGCGCCGCTCTCGAGCGTCTCTTCATTGACCACGTGATCGAGGTCGTTGTGGCGCAGGTTGTTCTTGATCGGCACGCGCTCGGCGCGGGTCGTGGTCGACTTGAGGCTCCAGTCGCTCGGATCGAGCACGGCGTACAGCGACAAGGCCGGGCAATCGTTGCCTTCCGCGAGGGTGAAGGCGTTGACCACCTCGTCCGGCAGCATGGTGATCTTGTCGCCCGGCATATACACGGTCGACATGCGCGCGCGCGCGATCTTGTCGATCGCGTCGTCCGGGCGGATGCCCAGGCCCGGCGCGGCGATGTGGATGCCGACCTGCACGCTCCCGTCATCCAGGCGCACGACCGAGAAGGCGTCGTCGATCTCGGTGGTGGTGACGTCGTCGATCGAGAAGGCGGCAACATTGGCCAGCGGCAGGTCGCCCGGCGCCTTCGGGATCTCCACCGGCGCGAAACCTGCGCCGCGCGGGAAGTGCTCGAACAGGAAGCGGCCCATGTGCAGCTCTTTCGGCGAAGCCAGGCCGCCGACGTCCAGCATCAGGCGCGGCGCGCTGGTCTGCAGTTCGCCGGCCGCCGTCTCGAAAGCCTTGTATTCGATGGTGTTCTTGTCGGGCTTGAACAGCAGCTGGTGCACGATCTGCTGCATCGAAGCGGGTAGCTTGCCCGCCTTCAGCTCTTCCACATAGCCGGCCTGGACGATGGCCTGCTGCTTTTTCTTTTCGATGCCGGCCAGCGCGGCCTTGAGCGACTGTTCCGGCGCCGCCTTGTAGCGGCCACGGCCCTTCTTGTAGAAATAGATGGGGGAGCCATGCAGGGCCAGCACCAGGCCGGCGGCTTCGTGCGGCAGCGGCGCGTGGCCGAAGTATTCGGCGCCCAGCTCGGCGAAGCCGAATTCTTCCTGTCCCGCGACTTCCCACAGGAAGTCGAGATCGACATCAAGAACGATCGCCTTGGCCGCATCCAGCAAGGCTTGGGGCTCGGGCTTGTCGAACTGCAGCAGCACGTCGCGCGTCTTGACCTTGGTGCGCTTACCGCTCGGCATCTCCACCTGGTAGGCCTCGCCCGCTTGCGACAGGATGGCGCCGACCTTGAAGTCGCCCGATTCCTCGAAAAATACGTTCATATTAAGTAATGTTCTTCATGGTTGCAGCCGCTCCCAGGTCCAATACCGCGGGCAAGAATACCTCGGTGACCAGGAGCAGGCCTTGACGGCGGCGATAGACGCAGCGCCGCGCGTAATAAATAGTCGTGTCGGCGCCGCCTTGCCTGCCGAGCGCCGCGTGCGCGCGGCGCACCAGCGGATGGTCGGCAGACAGGCGCGCGAATTCCAGTTGTCCACGCCGTACCAGCGGATCGTAGAACAAGGTCGTGCCCAGCGAGCGCTCGCCCAGCGCCGAGAACAGCGGCCAATCGGCGGCATCGCAATCCATCGGCACCACCGTGTGGGCGAACACCACCGGCGCGCCGTCGCACTCCAGCAGCACTTCGCGTTCCCAGGCCCGCCGTGGATGCGCCAGGCCGATCGCCTGCGCCTCGTCCGCCAGGCAGGTGGCGCTGCGCTGGTGCAGGCGGCGCACCCGGAACGCGGCGCTGCTGGCCACCAGGCGCGCCGTCAGCGAACCTGGCGTGACCAGCCAGTCGTGCATGCCTTCCGGCGCGCGCACCGCGCGCGCATGCGGCTGCCATGCAGCCAGGCGTAACGATTTGCCCCTCACTGCGCCGCGTCCACCGGCGCAAAACCGCAAAACGCCAGCACCTCGTCCACATACTGCGGGAACTCCGGGATCGCATGGTCGCTGCCCTCGATCACGTGCTGGCGCGCTCCCGCATAGTGGGCCACCATGTCGCGGTAGTCCAGCACTTCGTCGCCGGTCGCGGCCAGCAGGAAGTACCGCTCCGGACGGGTGATATTCGCCACGCGCAGCGCCTGCAGCTCGCCGATGTACTCCTGGCGGAATTCGAACGGCTCGTCGGAATGCCAGGCGGTGGTCACGCCGACATGCTTTTCCAGGTTGCGCGTCGGGTCGACCGCAGGATTGATGACGACCGCGCGCACGCCCAGGCGCTCGGCCAGCCAGCATGCATAAAAGCCGCCCAGCGAAGAGCCGACGATGGCGAGGTCGTGAGGCGCGTGGCGCTCGGCCAGCTCCAGTGCAAGATCCATCGCCGCCTTCGGCGAGGCCGGCAGCTGCGGGCAGATCAGGCGCTCCTTCATGCCGGCCTGCGCGAGCTTGTCCTGCACCACGCGCGCCTTGAACGAACGCGGCGAGGAGCGAAAACCGTGCAGATACAGCAGATAGGGATTGGCCGTCATGGCGCCAGCGCGTCCAGCAGTTTCTGGTGCACGCCGCCAAAGCCGCCATTGCTCATCACGAGGATGTGGTCGCCCGGCTGCGCTTGCTGCACGATGGCCTGCACCATATAGTCGATCTGGTCGAAGCTGTGCGCAATCTTGCCCAGCGGAGTCAAGGCGTCGGCCAGCGACCAGCCCAGCGCCTGCTGGCTGCCGAAGCCGAACACCAGGTCGGCATCCTTCAGGCTGCCCGGCAGCGCATCCTTCATGGCGCCCAGCTTCATCGTGTTCGAACGCGGCTCGAGCACGGCCAGGATGCGGCCGCCCGTTCCCAGCTTCTGGCGCAGGCCGCCGACCGTCGTGGCGATCGCCGTCGGATGGTGGGCGAAATCGTCGTACACCGTAATATCGTTGACGACGCCGCGCACTTCCATGCGCCGCTTGACGTTCTGGAAACGCGCCAGCGACGCGATCGCCTGGGCGGTCGGCACGCCGACGTGGCGCGCGGCGGCGATCGCGGCCAGCGCGTTCGAGCGGTTGTGCTTGCCCGTCAGGTCCCAACCCACGGTGCCCTGAAATTCTCCCTTGAACAGGACGTCGAAACTGGCGCCGCCCGGATGCTCGACCATGGCCCAGTCGACGCCGTCGGCCGAACCGAAGCTTTCCTTGTCGCTCCAGCAACCGCGTTTCAGCACGCGGCCGAGCGACGCTTCATCGCCATTCACGACCAGCCGGCCCACGCCCGGCACGGTGCGCACCAGGTGGTGGAACTGGGTTTCGATGGCGCCGATGTCGGGGAAGATGTCGGCGTGGTCGTATTCCAGGTTGTTCAGCACCGCGGTCTTGGCATGGTAGTGCACGAACTTGCTGCGCTTGTCGAAGAAGGCGGTGTCGTATTCGTCGGCCTCGATCACGAAGAAGTCGCTTGGCTGGTCGCCGTGCAGGCGCGCCGACACGCCGAAGTTCATCGGCACGCCGCCGATCAGGAAGCCCGGCGCGTAACCCGCGTCTTCCAGGATCCAGGCCAGCATCGACGTGGTCGTGGTCTTGCCGTGCGTGCCGGCCACGGCCAGCACCCATTTTTCGCGCAGAATATGTTCGCCGATCCACTGCGGGCCCGAGACGTAGGGCAGGCCGCGGTTCAGGATCTCTTCGATCAGCGGATTGCCGCGCGTCATGACATTCCCGATCACATACAGGTCGGGGTTCAGCGCCACCTGCTCCGGGCCATAGCCCTGGATCAGTTCGATCCCCTGGGCTTCCAGCTGGGTGCTCATCGGAGGATAGACGTTGGCGTCGCAACCGGTCACGCGGTGACCCGCCTCCTTGGCCAGGACGGCCAGGCCGCCCATGAAGGTGCCGCAGATGCCGAGGATATGAATGTGCATGGAAAGTTCTAGCCAGGAATGAATGGACGAATACGCGATTCTACCCGAGCCGCTGTCATTTTCCGTTCAAGAGTATGATCCCAGGCATGATGCCGAATCTGAATACCGATCTCCTCCAGTTGCGTAACGAGATCGCCCTGCTGGCTGCGCGCCTGGTCGCGCAGGACGGCGCCGATCTCGATACCGCCCGCCGCAAGGCCGCCCGCCAGGTGCTGGGCGTCACCCCTTTGAAACCGAATATGCTGCCCGACGACGGCCAAATCGAGGACGAGGTGCGCAAGTACCTGGCCCTGTTCGGTGGCGCTGCCCACACCGAGCGCCTGGCCCACCTGCGCGCGACCGCGCTGCAGGTGATGGAAGCGCTGGCCGACTTCAATCCCTATCTCACCGGCGCCGTCCTCAACGGCACCGCAGGCGCGCACGACGACATCCACCTGCAGCTGTTCGCCGACAGCGCCAAGGAGGTGGAAATCTACTTGCTCAACCGTAATGTTAATATCGACATTTCGGAAACCCCGCATTTCAAGGGGGGCCGCCATGCCCCGGTCGAAACCGTGTCCTTCCCATGGATGAAGGAAACGGTGCATGCCGAACTGTATGAATACCAGGACCTGCGCGGCGCGCTCAAGCCGCGCGCCGACGGTCGGGCGCAGCGCATCGACATGGCCGGCCTGCGCGCACTGATCGCCGCTGGCGAGCAAAACGGAAACTGAGTGGAAGCTGACGAATGAACAAGAAACATCTGGCCGCCTACGCGGCAGTCGCCGCGCTGTTCGGCGTGATGGGCGCCCTGGTGGCGGTCTACAAGAAACCGGCCCCGGCAACGCCGACCACCGTCGCCCGCGACGGCCAGGTCACCAACCCCGCCGTCAACCTGTATGCACAGTCGCTCAACGACCTCGAGGGCAAGCCGCAGCCGCTGGCCCAGTGGAAGGGCAAGCCCTTGCTGGTCAATTTCTGGGCCACCTGGTGCGGTCCCTGCGTGCGCGAGATGCCCGAACTGGCGCACCTGGCGAGCGAGGACGGCGGCAAGCGCTTCAACGTGATCGGCATCGGCATCGATTCGCCCACCAATATGAGTGAATTCGCCGCCAAGATGAACGTCACCTATCCGCTGTACGTCGGCGGCATGGGCGGCACCGAACTGTCGCGCGGATTCGGCAATACGAATGGCGGCTTGCCGTATACCGTGCTGATCGGCGCCGATGGGCAAGTGATCAAGACTTATCTGGGCGAACTGAAGTTCGATGAATTGCGCGCCGACCTCGCCAAACTCGACTCCTGATCCGGAAAATTACGAACGATCGTACGATTGATAATGCCGCCAACTTCTCCTATCGACTGGCAATTTTACTGCTTGCCAATAGCTGAGCTAGGCGGCACAATGCCTGACTTTCGGGCAACCAGACTCTCACCATGGCGAAAAAGCTACTGCTGCTGAACGGCCCCAACCTCAATCTATTGGGGACGCGGGAACCGGCGGTGTACGGCACGACTACCCTGGCCGACATCGAACAAGCTGCAGTCGCACAGGCCAGCCAGGCCGGCGCGGCTCTGGAATATTTCCAGAGTAACCATGAGGGAGCGTTGATCGACCGCATCCATGCCGCGCGTAGCGAAGGCGTGGATTTCATCGTCATCAACCCTGGCGGCCTGACCCATACCAGCGTAGCCCTGCGCGATGCGTTCGCCTCGGTGGCCATTCCCTTCGTGGAGGTGCATATTTCGAATATCCACCAACGCGAGTCCTTCCGGCACCACTCTTATTTGTCTGGAATCGCGCGCGGCGTGATCTGCGGACTGGGGGCGGACGGATATCGGTTTGCCATCGACTTCGCACTTAAATAGCGTTAATCTACGTCAACTTCATGTAACAGCGGCCGCGCGACCCATTTCCGACGCTGCGGCCTGCTCTCTAAAACGAATAATTCCAAGGGGTTTCACATGGATCTACGAAAACTCAAGACTTTGATCGACCTGGTCGCTGAATCGGACATCGCCGAACTGGAAGTGACCGAAGGCGAAAGCAAGGTTCGCATCGTCAAGTCGTCCGCAATCCCGCAGAACCAGATGGTCATGCTGCCGCACCAAGGCGTGCAGCAATACTCGGCGCCTGCCGCTGCCCCTGCTGCCGCGCCTGCGCCGGCAGCCGCGCCGGCCGTCGCCGCCGAACCGACCGGCCACGTGGTCAAGTCGCCGATGGTCGGCACCTTCTACCGCTCGTCCGCGCCTGGCGCCGCCGCCTTCGTCGAAGTCGGCCAGAGCATCAAGGAAGGCGATACCCTGTGCATCATCGAAGCGATGAAGCTCCTGAACGAAATCGATGCCGACGTCTCCGGCACCGTCACCAAGATTCTCGTTGAAAACGGCCAGCCGGTCGAATTCGGCCAGCCACTGTTCGTGATCGGCTGATCTGCTTCTCCAAGCCGGCCCGCGCCCACGACGCGCGCCGCCGGCTCACCCATGACGTGTCCGGCGCCGCCTGTTCTCTCAGCCGCGCCGGTTTTCACTGAATACCGGACCTACCATGTTTGAAAAAATCCTCATCGCCAACCGTGGTGAAATCGCGCTGCGTATCCAGCGCGCCTGCCGCGAGCTGGGCATCAAGACGGTCGTCGTCCACTCCGAGGCCGACAAGGACGCCAAGTACGTGAAACTGGCGGACGAATCGGTCTGCATCGGACCGGCGCAATCGACCCTCAGCTACCTGAACATGCCCGCGATCATCAGCGCGGCCGAAGTGACCGACGCCGAAGCGATCCACCCGGGCTATGGCTTCCTGTCCGAGAACGCCGACTTCGCCGAGCGCGTCGAAAAGTCCGGCTTCGTCTTCATCGGCCCGCGTTCCGACTCGATCCGCCTGATGGGCGACAAGGTCTCGGCCAAGCAGGCGATGATCCGCGCCGGTGTGCCGTGCGTGCCGGGTTCGGACGGCGCCCTGCCGGACGATCCGAAGGAAATCGTGCAGACCGCGCGCCGCATCGGCTACCCGGTCATCATCAAGGCCGCCGGCGGCGGCGGTGGCCGCGGCATGCGCGTGGTGCATACCGAAGCCGCGCTGCTCAATGCCGTGCAGATGACCAAGACCGAAGCCGGCACCGCCTTCGGCAATCCGGAAGTCTATATGGAGAAGTACCTGGAGAATCCGCGCCACGTGGAGATCCAGATCCTGGCCGACGAACACAAGAACGCCGTCTGGCTGGGCGAACGCGACTGCTCGATGCAGCGCCGCCACCAGAAGGTGATCGAGGAAGCGCCAGCGCCGGGCATCCCGCGTAAACTCATCGAGAAGATCGGCGACCGCTGCGCCGAAGCCTGCCGCAAGATCGGCTACCGCGGCGCCGGCACCTTCGAATTCCTGTACGAGAACGGCGAGTTCTACTTCATCGAGATGAACACCCGCGTCCAGGTCGAGCACCCGGTCACCGAGATGATCACCGGGATCGACATCGTGCAGGAGCAGATCCGCATCGCCTGCGGCGAGAAGCTGCGTTTCCGCCAGCGCGACATCATGCTGTCGGGTCACTCGATCGAGTGCCGCATCAATGCCGAGGATCCGTTCAAGTTTACCCCGTCGCCAGGCCGCATCACCGGCTGGCATCCGCCGGGCGGCCCTGGCATCCGTGTCGATTCGCACTCGTATGCGGGATACTATGTTCCACCTCACTACGACTCGATGATCGGCAAGGTAATTTCGTACGGTGCGACCCGTGAGCAAGCGATCCGCCGCATGCAAATCGCGCTCTCCGAAATGGTGGTCGAAGGTATCCTCACCAATATTCCGCTGCATCGCGAACTGATGGCCGACGCCCGCTTCATCGAAGGCGGCACCAATATCCACTACCTGGAGCAGAAACTGGCCGCCAAGCCCGACCTGCCGAAGGAAACGGCGCTCGGCGCCAAATCGGAAGCCAAGGTACAAGAATGAGCTGGACTGAAGTCGTCATCGAGATCGCCCGCGACCACGCGGAAGCGCTGTCCGACGCCCTGATGGAAGCCGGCGCGCTGTCGGTGTCCGTCGAGGACGCCGACGAAGGCACCGAAGACGAAAAACCCCTGTTCGGCGAGCCGGGCATGGAGCCGACCCAGGCCGCCTGGGACCACAGCCGCGTCGTCGCCCTGCTGGAGGCCGACGCCGACCAGCTGGCGATCGTCACCGAGGCCGCGCAGGCGGTCAGGCTGGCCGTCGTGCCGGCCTTCACCACCCGCAAGGTCGAAGACGCCGACTGGGTGCGCCTGACGCAATCGCAGTTCGAGCCTATCCACATCGGCAAGAACATCTGGGTCGTGCCGAGCTGGCACGAGGCGCCCGATCCATCCGGCCTGATCCTCGAACTCGATCCGGGCCTGGCCTTCGGCACCGGCAGCCATCCAACCACCCGCCTGTGCATGGAGTGGCTCGAGGCCCATCCGGCGCCGGGCAAGTCGGTGCTGGACTACGGCTGCGGCTCGGGCATCCTGGCGATGGTGGCCAAGAAGCTGGGCGCGCAAGACGTCGCCGGCGTCGACATCGATCCGCAGGCGATCGAGTCGGCGCGCGCCAACGCCGAGCGCAACGGCGTCGAGATCGACTACTACCTGCCCGACACCTTCGCCGCGTCCGGCAACGAGCGTCATGCGGGCGGCAAGTTCGACATCGTGGTGGCCAACATCCTGTCGAGCCCACTGAAGCTGATGGCGCCGATGCTGGCCGGCCGCGTGGCCGACGGCGGCAACCTGATCCTGTCGGGCGTGCTGGCGCGCCAGGCCGAAGAAGTCGCCGCCGCCTACGCACCTTTCATCAAGCTGGGCGTCTGGGCCGAGCAGGACGGCTGGGTCGCCCTTCACGGGACGCTCGGCCAGGACAGCGCGCCGCCGCCCCGCACTGGCGGCTAGGCAGGCATGGCGCTCGCCACCCAATGCCCCCACTGCGGCACGCTGTTCCGCGTCGCCGCGGACCAGCTCAAGCTGCGTGGGGGCATCGTGCGCTGCGGCGCCTGCCAGCAGGTCTTTGACGGCAATACGGGGCTGGTCGACCTGAACGCCCCGCCGTCTTCCCCTCCTTCTCCGCCAGTCGCCGAACCGGCCATCGCGCCAGACGTTCCCGCGACCGACGACACCGAACAACCGATCTACACGCTCGAATTCGACCGTGCGCTGTCGCCGTTCGGGATCCTGCCGCATGCCACGAACGAGGATCAAGCCACGGTCGAACCAGACACGGATGCCGCCGTGGCCGAGCTACCGGTCGATGAAGAGATCGTGGCCGCCCCGCCGCCGGACGAGGGTCTCGACCGGCACGAACCCGCCCCCGAATCCGCACCCGAACCCGCCGCGCGCCAGCCGGCGCCCGACGCCCCGCCGCTGCTGCTGCGCGAATCGGCCGGCGGCTCGCCGCCGATCGTCTCGCCTGCGCCGGCGCTGCCGCCGTTGCCGCCCAAGTCCCCGCGCGCACGCGCCGCTGACGCCCGTTCGCGTCGTTCCAAGCTGACCCCGACCCGGATCGAAGAAACGCCCAAGCTGCGCGTGCCCGAGATCGACGAACCCGAGTTCGTGCGCCGCGGCCGCCAGCGCGAGCAGTCGAGCAAGGCGGTGCGCATCGCGATGGTCGCCGGCAGCATCCTGCTGCTGCTGGCGCTCGCCGTGCAAGCCATGGTGAGCTTCCGCGACGTATTGGCGGCGCGCTACCCGGCGCTGCGTCCGGCCCTGGTCTCGACCTGCGCGCTGTTCGGCTGCCAGGTCGGCCTGCCGGCGCGGCCCGACGCGCTGGTGATCGAGACCGGAGAATTGATCACCCTGGGCGGCAACGCCTATACCTTGAACACCGTGCTGCGCAACGGCGGCGACCTGGCGCTGGCCTGGCCCAGCATCGAGCTGACCCTGAACGATGCCGACGACAAGCCGCTGGTGCGGCGCGTGTTCGGTCCGCGCGACTACGCGCCCCGGATGGCCAACGCTTCCGCCGACAACTTCGCCGGCTTCGGCGCGCGCGCCGAGCAGCCGGTCAAGATCCATTTCAGGCTGGAAGGACTCGAACCTTCCGGCTACCACATTGCCGTTTTCTACCCCTGAAGGCTGAACCATGACCAAAACCGCCCTGATCTGCGGCTCGCTCGCATTCGACAAGATCATGCAATACCACGGCCGCTTCGGCGACACCCTGCTGGCCGACCAGCTGCACCGCGTGAACGTGTCGTTCCTGGTGCCGACCCTGCGCACCGAGTACGGCGGCTGCTCGGCCAATATCGCCTACAACCTCAAGCTGCTGGGCGGCGAACCGCTGATCATGGGCACCCTGGGCCAGGACGGCGGCGACTACCTCAAGCGCATGGAAGCGCAAGGACAGCAGACGCGCGGCATCCGCACCATCGCCGACGCGTACACCGCGCAATGCTTCGTCACCGCCGACGAGGACAACAACCAGATCAACGCCTTCCACCCGGGCGCCATGCAGTTCTCGCACGAGAACAACGTGGCCGACCAGGGCCCGCTGGCGGTGGCGATCATTTCGCCGGACGGCCGCGACGGCATGATCAAGCATGCGCGCGACTGCGCCGAGCTGAAGGTGCCGTTCATGTTCGATCCGGGCCAGCAGCTGCCGATGTTCTCGGGCGACGAGCTGATCACCTTCATCGGCCAGGCCAGCTACCTGGCGTGCAACGACTACGAATTCGAGATGGTGATGGACCGCACCGGCTTGAGCCAGGCCGATATCGCGGCGCGCCTGGATGCGCTGATCATCACGCGCGGCGCCGAAGGTTCCGACATCCATGCCGGCGGCGAGCACCATCGCATCCCGGCGGTGCAGGCGGCGAACGTGGTCGACCCCACCGGCTGCGGCGACGCCTACCGCGCCGGCCTGCTGTTCGGGATCACCAATGGCCTGGACTGGGCCACCAGCGGCCGCATCGCCAGCCTGCTGGGCGCGATCAAGATCGCCTCCCAGGGCGGCCAGAACCACAGCTTCACGCCGCAAGAGTTCGACCAGCAGTTCGAGGCCGCCTTCGGCTTCACCTTCCGCTGATGACGCCTGGCGTCACCGGATAAAAAATGGCCTTGCAATGCAAGGCCATTTTGTTTCCAGCTCGTCTGGAGGGCAGCGGCGGCGCTCAGAAGCCGAACACCTGCCTCAGCACGAACAGCAGGATCTGGATCAGCACCAGCGCCACCAGCACCGACAGGTCGATGCCGCCGATCGGCGGGACCACGCGCCGGATCGGGCGCAGCAGCGGCTGGTTCAGGGCGTGCACGAACGGCGCCAGCGGCGCGTTCGGGTTCACCCAGCTGAAGATCGCCTCGATGATCAGGAGCGCCATGAAGCCGTACAGGATCCAGTTCAGGAAGCGGTGCAGCGCATACAGCAGCACCATCTCGCCGCTGCCGCCCTGCAGCAGCAGGAGCGTGCTGGCCACCAGCACCACCAGGAAGGCGCCGATCAGGCTCGCCCAGTCGTAGCCCCGGGTGCCCGGCACCACGCGCCGCAGCGGCATCACCAGCCAGTCGGTGATGGTGTGCACGAACTGGCGGATCTGGTCGGGCAAGCGCACGCGGATGGCGTTCGTCCAGAAGCGCAGCAGCAGCACTCCACCCAGCAAGCCTGCGATGATATCGACGATAAACTGAAGAATGGACAGCACGGACTCTCCTCAAAAAAAAACCGCTGTGCGAACAATCACACAGCGGCATTGTGCCTGAAGCAGCCCCGACTTGCCATGCGCACATGGCGCGTGGCAGGTTGGGCGAGGTCCGGTATTAAGGACGGCTGCTGGTCGGGAACGGCCATGCGGTCGGCGCCAGCACGGTCTTGGCAGGAGCGGCGCTTGGCGCTGCCGGAGCGGCGCTTGGTGCGGCTGCCGGTTGCGCGGCGGTGGTCGCTGCCGGCTTGGCGGCCGGTTTCTTGGCGGCCGGTTTTTTCGCTTCCGGCTTGGCTTCGGCCTTGGCGTCGGTCTTCACTTCCGGCTTGGTATCGGCCTTGGTGTCGACTTTGGCTTCCGGCTTGGCGTCGGCCTTGGCCACTGCTGCTGGCTTGGCTTCTGGCTTGGCGGCAACGGTCTTGGTGGCTGCAGCTTTCACTGGAGCAGCTTTTTTGGCGGCTGGAGCAGCCTTGGTTGCAGCCGGCGCAGCTTTATTAGCGGCCGGCGAGGCTTTTTTTGCTGCGGGCGACGCTTTCTTCACTGCTGGTTTTGCGTCGGTTTTGGTGGCGGTCGCTTTTTTCGCTGCCGGTTTGGCGGCGGTTTTGGTCGCGGTCGCTTTCTTCGCTACCGGTTTTGCGGCGGTTTTGGTGGCGGTCGCTTTCTTTGCTGCCGGTTTGGCGGCGGTTTTGCTTGCGGTCGCTTTCTTTGCTGCCGGTTTGGCGGCGGTTTTGGTCGCGGTCGCTTTTTTCGCTGCCGGTTTGGCGGCTGCCTTGGTGGCGGTCGCTTTCTTCGCTACCGGTTTAGCGGCGGCCTTGCTTGCAGTCGCTTTTTTGGCTGCAGGTTTAGCGGCGGCTTTGGTCGCGGTTTTAGCGGTCGACTTGGCGGCTGGTTTAGCGGCGGCCTTTTTCGCTGCCGGCTTGGCTGCTGGTTTAGCAGCGGCTTTCTTTGCTGCCGGCTTGGTGGCCGACTTAGTTGCCGACTTAGTTGCCGACTTAGCTGCCGGTTTAGCGGCGGCCTTCTTTGCTGCCGGCTTGGTTGCCGACTTGGCTGCCGGTTTAGCGACGGCTTTCTTCGCTGCCGGCTTAGTTGCCGACTTGGCTGCCGGTTTAGCAGCGGCTTTCTTCGCTGCTGGCTTGGTTGCCGACTTGGCTGCCGGTTTTGCAGCGGCTTTCTTCACTGCAGGCTTTGCTGCCGGCTTGGCTGCCGATTTGGTCGCGGTTTTGGCCGTTGCCTTGGTAGCAGCGGTTTTGGTCGCGGCGGTCTTGGTTGCAGTAGCTTTCTTTGCAACAGGTTTAGCAGCGGTTTTTGCCGCCGGCTTGCTCACGGCCTTGGCTGCCGGCTTGGCGGCTGCCTTGGTGGTGGTGGTGGTCTTGGTCGCGGCTTTCTTTGCGACTGGTTTCTCTGCTGCAGCCTTTGCGTTCGACTTCGTCGTGGACGAAGGCGCGCTCTTTGCTGCTGCCTTTGCTGCTGGTTTCTTAGCGGTTGCCATTCTTGTTCTCCTTCATCTGCGATGAGAAATACGCTCAAGGTTTAAAACCCGCCGGATCAAACCCGGCGAATTATTCATCGGACCAAAGCAAGCGTCGATTTAGGCCAATGAATCCGGCACCGGCTGAACTGCTGCAACTCCTCACAGTTGCAGCGCTTCAGCCAACGTCGACAGGTCACCGTTCCAGCGTTTCACATCGCTACCCTTGCGGGTGCGAAAAGAAAAAGCCGCCTTGCCTGAGCAATTGGTCAGACAAGCCGGCTTGTTCTTTTCGCTTCGCTTCCGTGCATACTGTTTGGTTCAGCGTCCTATTATTCGATCGATTTTGCCCGATGCCCGCGACAATATCACATCTTCTCGATTTGACAAATTCAATCACGTAAAGTACGCGCATTCTTTGTGAGCGCGCAACCGTGAATGCTAAAAAAAGTCGCGCGATTTGGACGTTGAATTGCGCACCCGCGCGCCAATCACCGACATGCCTGACATGCGCTGCAGCCTTTACCTATCGCATTTCAACTGATCGATAAGCGGGAATCACGCCGGCATCTTGCCTGCGCCAGCGGGGCATATTCCCGTTTCCAGCGCCGCATGACCGCAAAGCGCCGCCAGCGCACCAATGCATCTGAATCAACGTCATCCGAGTAAGTCTGGCTTTACGCCAGCGCGCATACTCCGCACCCAATCGCGCCAGTCGAAATGACCTGGCATGCCACACCATTCGCTGCACGAGCGTCCCTCAGCCATCGCGGCGCCCGGCGGCAGGACGCGCATGGTGGCGATCGTTCAACGCAGCGCGCCGCCTCCGCGGTCGACGCGCCAGCGACTGCGCGTTCGCCGTCAACCGCCGGATTTCAGGCGTTCGATGAACCAGCGCCCCGCCGGTCCCGGCGGCTGGTCCTTCATGAAGATCGCGTGCATCGAAAAGCCCGACCCGAGCACCGGATGCGTTTCGAGTTCGATGCGCACCAGCGCGCCGCTCGCCAGGTCTTGCTCGACCATATGCAGCGGCATGTTGCCCCAGCCCAGGCCGGCGCGCAGGAAGGCGTGCTTGGCGCCGAGATCGGCCAGGCGCCACACGCGCGGCGACAGCACGCCGAAGTCGCGGCCACGGGTCAGGCTCGAGCGGTCGGTCAGCACCAGCTGCACGTGGCGCCCCGCCTCCGCCCGCATCACCGTGCCTTCGGTGCGCGCCAGCGGATGGTCGGGCGCGACCACCGTCGCCGCCTGCACGCCGAGCAAATATTCCGAAGCGCAGGCGGCCGGCACTTCCGGGAACGAACCGATCACCGCGATACGGCACTGCCCATCGAGCAGCGGCTGCACCACGGCGCCGAGCGCCTCGACGTACAGGCGCAGCGGCGTCGATGGAAACTCGCGGTGGAAGGCCTGCACCGCCTCGGTGAGCTTCACGATCGGATACATTACGTCGACCGCCACCGACAGCTCCGGCTCCAGGCCACCGGCCAGCGCGCGCGCCCGCGCCTTGAACGCATCCATGCCGTCGGCCGCGTGGCGCGCCTCGGCCAGCAAAGCGCGTCCGGCCTCGGTCAGTTGCGGATAACGTCCCGAGCGGTCGAACAGCGCGAAGCCCACCTGCGACTCGAGATTGGCCAGCGTGTGGCTCACCACCGACTGCGCGCGCCGCAGCTTGCGGCCGGCGGCGGAAAAGCTGCCCTCGTCGGCTGCGGCGATAAAAGTGCGCAGCTGGTCCATGGACATCCCGTCGAGCATCCATCTACTCCATCGATAGTTGATATCGAATTATATAGGCTTCTTGGATCGATCAAGCACGCCTAAGATGTTGTTCATGGACGCCGCACACGAGCTGGCGTCAACCACGACAACCATTCGAAAGGAACGACCATGTATGCCAACGCCACCCAGACCAGCCAGTCCATCATCCCCGCCATCGGCCGCATCCTGATGGCCACGATCTTCGTCTTCAGCGGCGTCGGCAAGGCGCTGGCGCCGGAGGCGACCCTGGGCTACATCGAGTCGGTCGGGCTGCCTTTCGCCTCGCTCGCCCTGGTCGGCGCGATCGCCATCGAGATCGGCGGCGGCGCCCTGCTCGTCCTCGGCTACCAGACCCGCCTCGTCGCGGCCGGCCTGGCGGCGTTCTCGCTGGTGACGGCCTTCGTGTTCCATAACGCGATCGGCGACCAGAACCAGCTGATCCACCTGTTGAAAAACATCGCGATGGCCGGCGGCCTGTTGCAGGTGGTGGCCTTCGGCGCCGGCACATGGAGCCTGGACGCGGCCACCGGCCGCAAGGCCCTGCCGCTGGCGGCGTAAGGGTTCACAGGCCGAACGGCCCGTACCAGTAAGTGATGTCGATGACCGCGCCACGCTTTGAGACATAAGCCTGGCGCGTTTCGCAGTTGACGAACAGCGCGCGGAAGGTGCCGTCCAGTTGTCGGGACGGGATGTCGGCCGGATGGCTGCCGGTGGGACGCAGCGCCTCCGTTGAGTGGCCCGGCGTCGGATCGGTGTGCGTGATGAGCATGCCGGCCAGCTTGAACCCGCCTTCGGCGTCGCGCGCCAGGGCGCGTTCGATCAGGCCGGCGCAGGCTGCGTCGCGGGGCATGCGCTCCGGATGGATGGCCGGGGCCAGCGGCAGCCGGACGGGTTCCGCTTGACTGGCGGCGCAGGCGCCGTGGGTGACGGCAAGGAATACTGCCAGCACACTACCGGGGTGTCGCATGCGCTGCTCCGGATCGTAGGTATTCAGGAATCGACGCGGCGGCCGCCGCGTCGGTTCCATCATAGCGCAAGCCCTGGCGCCGATCTAGCGTTTGGGAACGATGCGCCACACCGTGCCGCCGGCGTCGTCCACCACCAGCAAGGCGCCGTCGGCCGCGACTTCGACCGCGGCCGGGCGGCCCCAGACGTCGCGGTCGCTGATCACCATGCCGCTCATGAAGTCCTGGTACTGCCCGGTCGGCACGCCATCCTTCATGAACACGCGCGCCACCTTGTAGCCGGTGCGCACGCCGCGGTTCCAGGAGCCGTGCAGCGCGACGAAGACCTCACCCTCGTACTCCTTCGGGAAAGCGTGCTTGGCGCCCTTCGGCGCGTGATACACCACCATGCCCAGCGGCGCCGAGTGGGCCTGCAGCAGCACGTCCGGGGTGATCGTCTTGCCCTTCAGGTCGGGGCGGATGCCTTTCAGGCGCGGGTCTTCGTTGTCGCCGATGTAGTACCACGGCCAGCCGTAGAAACCGCCCTGCTTCACACGCGTCAGATAGTCCGGCGGCAGGTTGTCGCCCAGCGCGTCGCGCTCGTTCACATTGCACATCACGTCGCCGGTGGCCGGATACACCAGCAGGCCGACGCAGTTGCGCAGCCCAGTCGCATAGGTGCGGCGGTTCTTGCCGTCCGGGTCGAAGGCCATCACGGTGGCGCGGTCGGTCTCGACGCCCCAGGCGCTGCCTACGCCGTGCTTTTTCTCCCACTCGGCGAGCGGCAGCGGCGGCTTTGGACCGATGTCGCTGGCGACGTTGGTGGCCGAGCCGATCGACAGCAGCATCGTCTTGTCGTCCTTCGAGAACACCAGGGTGCGGGTGGTGTGGCCGCCGCTGGTCTCGGACAGCTCGGGGATCACCACCTCGGCTTGCCCGCGCGCCTTCAGGTCGCCGTTGCGGTAGGGGATGCGCACCACCGAATTGACGCCCGCCACGTACAGGTATTGCGGGTTGGCGCCGGAAGGCCAGAACGCCATGCCGTAAGGACGCGACAGGCCGCTGGCGAACACTGCGGCGGTATCGGCCTTGTCGCCGTTCTTCGAGCGCAGCACTTTGACTTCACCGGCGCCGGTCGCGGCCAGGAACACGTCGCCGTTCGGTGCGCGCAGAGCGACGCGCGGCTTGTCGGCATCCTGGGCGAACACGCTCACCTCGAAGCCCGGCATCACGATCGGCAGCGTGCCGTTCGGACGCGCCTGCACGCGCGGGCTGTTGCCGGCGCTCTCGGTGGCGAACGGCTTGGCCAGGTCGCCCGGCTTGATGTGGAAGACCTTGCCTGGCTGGGTGTCGTCCCAGGAACCGGCGCGGTCCGCCGGCCTGGCGGCTGCGGCCGGCGCGGCGGCGGTAGCAGGGCCTTGCAGGCTGGCCAGGTAGTCGATCAGCGCGGTGCGCATCTTCTGGTCCGGCACGCCGACCGGCATCGTGGTGCCGGGCACGCGCTTGGCCGGGTCGAGCAGGAACACGTCGAGTTCTTCACGGGTCCAGACCAGGCCCGCGGCGCCGGCCTTGGCCAGCGCGCCCGAATAGCCGAAGCCTGGGATGCCGGCAGCCTTGCGGCCGACGACGCCGAACATGCCGGGACCGGCCAGCGGCGACAGCTTCGCATCGACCGTGTGGCAGCTGGCGCAGTTGTTCTGGAAGATGGTGCGGCCGGCGGTGACTTGCGGCGCGGAGGCGGCGTGAGCGACGGATACCGTCGCCAGGCTGGCGAGCATGAGGGCATGCAGCGTCAGGGTGTTGGCTTGCAAGGTTGTCTCCTGGTCAGGCGTGAAAAATCGCCATCATAGGGCAAGTTATCCCTGCGCACGCATTTATCCTTCGTCGGCCAGCCTGGCGCCGTAATCGCGCAGCAGCGCCGCGCGGCGCGGCCTGAAACTGATGCCGGTGGCCGCGACCGCGGCGATGCGGTCGGCGCGGAACATCCGGAAGTCGTCGCGCAGGCAGCAGCGCGCCAGCACCACCAGCATCCGGTCGAGGTAGACGATGGCGAGCGGCCAGATCGTGCGGCTGGTCGCGGCGCCATCGCGGTCGACGTAATCGATCGTGAGCGCCTCTTCGCGCCAGCAGCAGGCGCGGATCAGCGCCATGTCGGGCAGTCGCGCGAAACGCTCGCTGAAATGGTGGACCCGCGACACCGCAGGCAGCAGGTGCTGCTGCCCCAGCGACGGCAGGGTCGCGGCCACCTTGCCCAGCACCGACTCGGCCGCCGCGGCCAATGCGGGGTCGCCCATATTGCGCACTTCGGCCAGCCCGAGGGTGAGCGCCTCGATCTCGATGCGGCTGAAAGTCTGCGGACGCAGGGTGCCGTCTTCGACCAGGGTGTAGCCGAACCCGCGCTCGCCGCCGATCTCGGCGCCGCTCACGCGCAGGCTCTCGATGTCGCGGTAGACCGAGCGCACCGAAACCCCAGTCTCCTGCGCTAGCTGGGCCGCCGTGACCGGCGCCGGCAAGCGGCGCAGGGCATCGAGCAAGCGGAAAAGACGATTGGGGCGGGACATGGCTACTGACAGGAATTGGCAGGACGATTTCCTATAGTAGCACCTGTCTTTTCTACCACCCAAAGGAGTTCACCATGTCGGTCCAGGCAGTCATCCACCTCAATTTCCAGGGCCAGGCGCGCGCCGCCCTCGCCTTCTACCAGTCCGTGTTCGGCGACGAGATCATGCAGGTGACCTACGGCGAGTCGGGCAAGGTCAACGATGCCGCGGACGCCGACCGCATCATCTACGGCCAGGTCAAGGCGCCGAGTGGCTTTCATATCATGGCCTACGACGTCGAAGCCGCCAAGCCATGGGACCAGGGCCGCAATGCCTTCTTCGCCGCGCTGGTCGGCGAATCGCAGGACGAGATCAGGACGCTGTGGAATGGACTGGCGCACGGCGCCGATATCGAACAGCCGCTGGCGGCAGCCGATTGGTCGCCGCTGTACGGCATGCTGAAGGACCGCTTCGGCGTGACCTGGATCGTGAACGTCGTCGTGCCTGTGGACGGCGCCTGAGGCGGTCCGGAAAAACAAAACCCCGCAGCTGCGGGGTTTTGTCATTCATGCGATGCCGATGGCAATCAATCCCAGCTCAGGGTGCCGCCGGTCTGGTACTCGGTCACACGCGTCTCGAAGAAGTTACGTTCCTTCTTCAGGTCGATCATCTCGCTCATCCACGGGAACGGATTCTCTTCGTTCGGGAACAGCGGCTCCAGGCCGATCTGCACCGCGCGGCGGTTGGCGATGAAGCGCAGGTAGCCCTTGAACATCGGGGCGTTCAGGCCCAGCACGCCGCGTGGCATGGTGTCTTCGGCATAGCGGTATTCCAGGTCGACGGCCTGCAGGAACAGGGCCTTGATCTCGTCGCGGAATTCCGGGGTCCACAGCTGCGGGTTTTCCATCTTGATCGTGTTGATCAGGTCGATGCCGAAGTTCACGTGCATCGACTCGTCGCGCAGGATGTACTGGTACTGCTCGGCGGCGCCGGTCATCTTGTTCTGGCGGCCGAGCGCCAGGATCTGGGTGAAGCCGACGTAAAAGAACAGGCCTTCCATCAGGCAGGCGAAGACGATGATCGACTTCAGCAGCTTCTGGTCGTTCTCGACCGTGCCGGTCTTGAAGTCGGGGTTGGTCAGGACGTCGATGAACGGGATCAGGAACTGGTCCTTGTCGTGGATCGATTCGATCTCGTTGTAGGCGTTGAAGATCTCGCCTTCGTCCAGGCCCAGCGATTCGACGATGTACTGGTAGGCATGGGTGTGGATCGCCTCTTCGAACGCCTGGCGCAGCAGGTACTGGCGGCACTCGGGGGCGGTGATGTGGCGGTAAGTGCCCAGCACGATATTGTTCGCGGCCAGCGAGTCGGCGGTCACGAAGAAGCCCAGGTTGCGCTTGACCAGGCGGCGCTCGTCTTCCGACAGGCCGTTCGGGTTCTTCCACAGCTCGATGTCGCGCTGCATGTTCACTTCCTGCGGCATCCAGTGGTTCGCGCAGCCGGCCAGGTACTTGTCCCATGCCCACTTGTACTTGAACGGCACCAGCTGATTGACGTCGGTTTCGCCGTTGATGATGCGCTTGTCGTCGGCGTTGACGCGCTTGGCCACTTCAGCGGCGGGAGCGCCTTCTGGATTGGCGGCTTGTGGGGCGCGCTGGGCGCTGGTTGGTTCGTCGTCCCAAGAGAGCATGGTGATTTCCTTCTGTCGTGGCCTGGCGCGAACAAGCGCGGTGAGGCCACATGATGTGTTGATAGCGGAGATGATGGTGCGGGCGACCGTCCGGTCGGCCCGCACCCGGTTACAGCATTACTGGCAGGCTTCGCACTCGTCGAAACCGGCGTCGCCCGGACGCAGGTAGCAGGCGGCGCCTTCGGCTTCCGGTGCGGCTGGCGCCGCTGCCGCGGCGGCGGCCACCGAGGCGGCTGCCGGCGCTGCGTGACCTGCCTGCAGGCCGCCCGAAACCGGCACGGCGTTCAGGGCGCCGGTGCGGGTGGTCGACTTCTCCAGGTGGGTCGCGGCGATGGTGCGCAGGTAGTAGGTGGTCTTCAGGCCACGCAGCCACGCCAGCTTATAGGTCTCGTCCAGCTTCTTGCCCGAGGCGCCGGCCATGTAGATGTTCAGCGACTGGGCCTGGTCGATCCACTTCTGGCGGCGCGAGGCGGCTTCCACCAGCCACTTCGGCTCGACTTCGAAGGCCGTCGCGTAGATGTCGCGCAGGTCTTGCGGCACGCGGTCGATCTTGGACAGCGAACCGTCGAAGTACTTCAGGTCGGCGATCATGACTTCGTCCCACAGGTCGCGCGCTTTCAGGTCGCGCACCAGGTACGAGTTGATCTCGGTGAATTCGCCCGACAGGTTCGACTTCACGTACAGGTTCTGGAAGGTCGGTTCGATGCAGGCCGACACGCCGATGATGTTCGAGATGGTCGCGGTCGGGGCGATCGCCACGCAGTTCGAGTTACGCATGCCGAACTGCTTGATGCGCTCGCGCACCGGGGTCCAGTCCATCGATTCGCTGGTGTCCTGCTCCAGGTAGCCGCCGCGTTCTTCCGCCAACAGCTTGATCGAGTCCTGCGGCAGGATGCCGCGGTCCCACAGCGAGCCGGTGTAGGTCTCGTAGCGGCCGCGTTCTTCGGCCAGCTCGGTCGACGCCAGGTAGGCGTAGTAGCAGACCGCTTCCATCGAAACGTCGGCGAACTTCACCGCTTGCTCCGACGCGAACGGGATGCGCATCATGTGCAGGCAGTCCTGGTGACCCATGACGCCCATGCCCACCGGACGGTGGCGCAGGTTCGAGTTGCGCGCCTTTTCCACCGCGTAGTAATTGATGTCGATGACGTTGTCCAGCATGCGCATCGCGGTGCGGATGGTCTTTTGCAGCTTGACGTGGTCCAGGCCATCGCCCTTCATGTGCTGCGGCAGGTTCACCGAGCCCAGGTTGCAGACAGCGATTTCATCGGCGCTGGTGTTCAGGGTGATCTCGGTGCACAGGTTCGACGAGTGCACCACGCCCACGTGCTGCTGCGGCGAACGGATATTGCATGGGTCCTTGAAGGTGATCCATGGGTGGCCGGTTTCGAACAGCATCGACAGCATCTTGCGCCACAGGTCCATGGCTTCGATCTTCTTGAAGACCGCCATTTCGCCGTTGGCCGCTTTGGTTTCATAGGCCAGGTAGGCTTTCTCGAAGGCCTTGCCGGTCAGGTCGTGCAGGTCTGGCGTCTCGGACGGCGAGAACAGGGTCCAGCTGCCCTTTTCCATCACGCGCTTCATGAACAGGTCGGGAATCCAGTTCGCGGTGTTCATGTCGTGCGTGCGGCGGCGGTCGTCGCCGGTGTTCTTGCGCAGGTCCAGGAATTCTTCGATGTCCAGGTGCCAGGTTTCCAGGTAGGCGCACACCGCGCCCTTGCGCTTGCCGCCCTGGTTCACCGCCACGGCGGTGTCGTTGACCACTTTCAGGAACGGGACCACGCCCTGCGAACGGCCGTTGGTGCCCTTGATGCGCGAGCCCAGCGCGCGCACCGGAGTCCAGTCGTTGCCCAGGCCGCCGGCGAACTTCGACAGCAGCGCGTTCTCCTTGATGGCGTCGTAGATGCCTTCCAGGTCGTCGCCGACGGTAGTCAGGTAGCACGACGACAGCTGCGAGCGGCGGGTGCCCGAGTTGAACAGGGTCGGGGTCGAGCTCATGAAGTCGAACGACGACAGCAGGTTGTAGAACTCGATGGCGCGCGCTTCGCGGTCGTCTTCGCGCAGTGCCAGGCCCATCGCGACACGCATGTAGAAGGCCTGCGGCATCTCGATGCGCACGTCGCGCACGTGCAGGAAGTAGCGGTCGTACAGGGTCTGCAGGCCGATGTAGCCGAACTGCAGGTCGCGGTCGGCGACGATGGCCTTCGCCAGGCGCTCGAGGTCGTACTTGCCCAGCTCTTCGTCCAGCAGCTCGGCCTGGATGCCCTTCGCCACGTATTGCGGGAAGTAGGTCAGGTATTCGGCGGCGGCGCCGGCTTGCGGCACTTCGTGGCCGAACACTTCTTTACGGATGGTGTGCAGCAGGATGCGCGCGGTCACCTGGCTGTAGGCCGGGTCTTTTTCCATCAGCGCGCGGGCAGCCAGGATGGCGGACTTGTACAGCTCTTCGACCGGCACGCCGTCGTACAGGTTCTTCAGGGTCTCGGCGACGATCGCGTCGGCGTCGACGTGCTTTTCCAGGCCCGAGCAGGCGGCGTTCACGAGGGCGTGGACGTCGTTGATGTCCAGCAGGCGGCGTTCGCCGCCGTCGACCACGTGGATCTGCGGCGCGGCGACCGGCGCGCCACCTAGAGCTTCCTTGGCCGCGCGGCGCTCGTCCATGCGCTTGGCGCGGTACAGCACGTATTCACGCGCGACGTCGTGTTCGCCCGAACGCATCAGCGACAGCTCGACCTGGTCCTGCACGTCTTCGATGTGGAAGGTGCCGCCGTTCGGCTGGCGGCGCACCAGCGCGGCCACCACGTTGCCGGTCAGCTGTTCCACCAGTTCGCGGATGCGCGCCGAGACCGCGCCCTGGCCGCCGGCCACGGCCAGGAAGGCCTTGGTCATCGCGACCGAGATCTTGTTCGGCTCGAAAGCGACGACGGCGCCGTTGCGGCGGATGACGCGGTAATCGCCGCGCGCGACGATCTCGGCCGGGGTTGGGCTGGTCGACGCCGATCCTGGGGTGACGTGTTGGTTGATCGAGATGTTCTGTGCTGTTTGCATTGAGCCTCCAGGATGAGCGGCGGACCGCCTTTGTACATGAGAACCGGGTGGCGGATGGCGCCGCGGTCCGTCAACAAAATTAAAAGCAAAACAAATCCCCGCCAGCCGGTGGCCGATGCTGGCAAACCAGAGAAGCAGGGTTAAGAATATGTAAATAAAGCTTGTCAGCAGATGCTTAATAGACAAGTCGCTGAACAAACGTGTGGGCAATTTGTGGGCAACTTGTGGACAACGTGCGGACAACTCTCAGCTGGCCAAAATGCTAGTGCCGTTCGGTCTGCTACCACTACATCTAGTGCCAAGCTTTGATATGAGACTAATTGTAGTACCTCGCTTGCGATCGAGGCAAGCTAATAAATGGTCATTTTTTTTGTTTTTTGGCGTGCGCAGTCTTGACATTTCAGCGTCGTACAAAAGAAGGGGAGCACACGGTGAGCAAGCACTAACATCAGAAAAATCTGCGCCAAATGGGCAAATTACGCAGGAATCAAAACGAGGCGCGCATGCTCCACCACAGCGCATTATGCACCAAAATAATTACCACAAAGTAACATAGACAGGTGACTGGACGCGATCGGTAGCGTCGGCAAATCCTGCCGACGCGGTGATCGTCAGCGCCCGTTGCACGCGTCGGCGGCAGAGCCGCCAACCCCTAGGAATGTCGTCAATCGTCCGGCGCGCTGATGTCCAGTTTCTGCATTTGATAACGCAGCTGGCGCACGCTGATCCCCAGCAGGCTTGCCGCCTGGGTGCGGTTGAACTGGGTTTGCTGCAGCGCGCGGCCGATGATGTCGCGTTCGACCTGCTCGAGATACTCCGGCAGGTTGCTCGGCAGTTCGGCCGGGCCAAGCGCGACCGGGGCAGGCATAGGCCTGGGTTCAGGCGGCGGCGCCGGATCGGTGGCGGGGGTCGCCAACACCGGCGCCGGTGTGGCGACGGGTGTGGCCGTCTCGCCCCGCCCCCCTTCCACCGGCCGCGCCGCCTTGAGCGACAAGTCCCCGACCTGGATCACGCCATCGTTGGCGAACGCCAGCGCCCGCTCCAGCACGTTCTCCAGCTCGCGCACATTGCCGGGGAAGGAATACGCCTTCAATGCCTCCAGCACGCCCGGCCCGAGCGACGCCTGCCCCGGTCCGGCCAGCCGGTCCAGGATGCCGTTCGCCAGCAGGGGCAGGTCGTCCAGCCGCTCGCGCAGCGGCGGCAGCGCCAGCTCGATCACGTTCAGGCGATAAAACAGGTCTTGCCTGAACTTGCCCGTCTCGACGCAGCGCGCCAGGTCCTGGTGGGTGGCGCTGATGATGCGCACGTCGACCGGTTCCTCGCTGGTGGCGCCGATCTTGCGCACGCGCCGCTCCTGGATCGCGCGCAGCAGCTTGACCTGCATCGCCAGCGGCAAGTCGGCCACTTCGTCGAGCATCAGGGTGCCGCCGTTGGCGGCCTGGAAGAAGCCGTCGCGTTCCTCGGCCGCGCCGGTGAAGGCGCCCTTGCGGTAGCCGAAGAACTCGGCCTCCATCAGGGTTTCGGGGATCGCGCCGCAGTTCACCGCCACGAAGGGTTTACCTGCACGCGAGCTCTGGGCGTGGATCTCGCGCGCCGCCAGCTCCTTGCCGCTGCCGGATTCGCCGGTGATCGAGATCGGCGCCATCGAGCGCGCCAGGCGCGCGATCTGCGCCCGCAGCGACTGCATCGCGGCGGAATGGCCGATCATGCGCGACGCAATCGCTCCACCGTCAGGCGCCGCGGCGCCCCCTTCCGACAGTTTCAGGGCCGAGCGCACCATCACGCGCAGCGCGTCGAGCGCCACCGGCTTGGCGATGTAGTCGAAGGCGCCGGCCTTGAGCGCCACCACCGCGTTCTCGGCGCTGCCGTAGGCGGTGATCACGGCGACCGGCGTGCCCTTGCCCGAGGCGGCGATCTCGCGCACCAGTTCCAGCCCCTGGCCGTCCGGCAGGCGCATATCGGTGAGCACCAGCGCGTAGTCGTGTTCCTCGAACAAGGCACGTGCCTGGCGCAACGTGGCGGCGCTGTCGACGTCCAGGCCCATCTTGAGCAGGGTGATCTCGAGCAGCTCGCGCAGGTCGGCTTCGTCGTCGAGCACCAGGATGCGGGGCGCGCTCATGGCTTACTCGAGCGCGAAAGTGATGACAAAGCGGCCGCTGGCCTTGCGCGGTCCCAGCGCGGACGGGTCGAACCGGTATTCATAATCGAGTTTCGCATCGTTGTTCAGGCACAGTTCGCGCGCCAGGTAGAGTCCCAGGCCGGTCCCCTTGCTCGACGTAGTATAGAAGGGCTCGAACAGGTGGTCGCGCACTTCCGGCGTGATGCCGGGGCCGTCGTCCTGCACGTGCAGCTCGCGCCGGCCGGCGGCGTCGCGCGCCGGAAAGATGCGGATGCTGGCCGGCTGGCGGCTGGCGTAGCGCACCGCGTTGTTCAGCAGGTTGAGCAAGACCTCGTGCAGGTGCAGCGGATCGAAGCGCACCGCGCTGCCGCCCGGATCGCCTATATAGACTATATCACCGGCCAGGCCGTGGATTTCGCAGAATTCGGCCTTCAACTCTTCCAGGAACGGGCCGAGCGCCACCGGTTCGCCGTTCGGCTGGGCCTTGCGCGACAGCTGCAGGATGTCTTCCACCATGCGGTTCACGCGCGTCACGTTGTCGCGCACGATCTTCAGCAGGCGCACCTCGGCCGGGCCGTGCAGGTCTTCGGCCAGCAGCTCGGTGGCGTGGCCGATCGCCGACAGCGGGTTGCGCACCTCGTGCGCGATGCTGGCGGTCAGGCGGCCCATCGAGGCCAGCTTGAGTTGCTGCGCCTGGTTTTCGATCGCGCTCACGTCCTGCATGAAGATCACGCTGCGGCCGGCCGCGTCGACACCGTCGGCCACGCGCGCGAAGCGCAATTTGAGGTGCACCGGCTGGTCGCGCCGGCCGCGAATTTCAGCTTCACCATCGCCGGCGCCGTCGCCTTCGCGGTAGGGTTTCAGGGTGACGAAGGCCTTGTCGTTGTCGGGGCCGGCCAGCCAGGCGTCGAAGGCCAGCGCCACCGGCTCGAAGGCCGGCACGGCATGCAGCAAAAAACCGGCGTCGACCTGCAGGCCCAGCATGCGGCGCGCCGCCGGGTTGCCGGTGAAGACCGCGCCGTCCTCCCCCACCACCAGGATGCCGTCGCCGACGTCGGCGATCACGATCTCGTTGATCGCCTGCTGGATGCGCAGGTCGGCGCCGTGCCGGGCCGCCAGCTCCTCTTGCTTGAGCAGGCGCGCCGCCAGGCGGTTGACCATCAATACGCCGGCGAAGAAGGCGGCGCCGAACAGGCCGGCCTGCATCAGCGGCGGGTCGCGCCCCTCGACCACCAGCTGCCAGACGTTCAGCCCGAGCAGGAACAGCGTCGCGACCGCCGCCGAGAACAGCGCCAGCACCAGCGGCGCCAGGATCGCGGCGCCGGCCAGCGGGAACAGATAGAGGATGCCCAGGCCGCTGCGCATGCCGCCGGCGGCGATATACAGCAGCGAGATCACGGCCAGGTCGACGCCGATCTGCACCCCGAGCTGGATCAGGAAACGCCGTTGCCAGCGCGCCGCCAGCGCGAACAGCGCGGCGGCCAGCACATAGAAGACGCAGGTTTCGGTGTTGACCGGGTCCGGGCGCAGCTGTCCGCTTTCCAGGTCGACGCCCAGGTACAGCAGCAGCACCAGGGCGATGACGATGCGGGTGACGGTGAAGGTCTGGAGCGAACGCCACAGGGTGACGCGCGCGCCCGCCGACAGCCTGCCGGACGCGGGCTTCAACTACTTGGGCGGCAGGCGCACGTGGCCTGGCGAGCAGTAGTCCTGGCCGTCGGCGTGCACCGACTCGGACGCCGGGAAATACACGCCGCAATGGGCGCACTGGGCCATGGCCTCGATCTGGCCGGTCGGCGCGGCCGGGCCGCGCTGCATATGCGGAGGAACCCCGTTGCGCTTGGCGAGCGCGCGCAGCTTGCTGCGCACGGCGAAGACCACGAGGACGATAAGGGCAATCCAGAACAAGATACGCATCAGTAGACTCCCCGGTGCAGGACGACTTCGAGCACGAAGCGACTACCGACGTAGGCCAGCGCCAGGGTGGCGAAGCCTGCCAGCGTGAAGCGCAGCGCGGTCTTGCCGCGCCAGCCCTGCCACTTGCGCCCGGCCAGCAGCGCCGCGAACAGCGCCCACGAGAGCAGCGCGAACACGCTCTTGTGGTCGAGCAGCAGCGGCCGGCCGAACACCTGTTCGGAGAACACGAAGCCCGACAGGACCGTCAGGCTGAGCAGGACGAAGCCGATCCAGATCACACGGAACAACAGTTTTTCCATGGTGAGCAACGCCGGGAGCTGGTCGAGCGCGGAGCCAAACCAGCCGCCGCCGGCGGTGCGGGTATGCAGCCGCGTTTCTTGCAGCGCCATCAGCACGGCGTGGAACGCGGCGATGGTCAGGGTGCTGTAGGCCAGCACCGCGACCGCGATATGCCAGCCGAAGGCGGCGGTTTTGCCGGCCAGCGGCGTCAGGGTGCCCGGGAACAGCAGCGGCAACAGGGTGGCCGCCGCCGCGAACGGCATCACCAGGCGGCGCAGACCGTCGAGGGCGAAATTGCGGTTCTCGAACCAGTAGGCGGCCACCGAGACCCACAAGGCGCTGGAAATCATGATGGCGAAGCCGACCCGCAGCCGTCCCGGCACCATCACGTCCATGCCGAGCGCGACGCCATGCAGGGCCCAGGCCCCGGCGGTCACGCCAGAGATGACGGCGCCCAGCCGCGACGGCAGCAGGGCGCATACCGCGTACAGGAAGGCAGCGGCAAGGAAGAGGGAGTTCTGCATAATAAGAGTCTACACCATCGGCGAACGCCGGTGGGAAGCCCCTCCCGCCCCGCCGATGGCGACGCCATGCATATATATATGTGGCGGGCGTTCAATCCACCGCCGCCATCCGCAACTCGTCGTTGTGATGCCGCGCCTGCTCTTCCATCACCATCAGCCCCAGCTCGCGCTTGAGCTGGTTGAATTCCGGCGCCGCCGGATCGCGCGGGCGCGCGATCTCGACCAGGAGGTCGCGCTTGATCGTCCCCGGCCGGTAGGTCATCACGACGATGCGGTCGGCCAGGTAGATCGCCTCCTCGATGCTGTGGGTGACGAACAGGATCGTCTTTTTCAGCTCGGCCCACAGGCGCAGCAGCTCGTCCTGCAGGTTGCGCCGGGTGAGCGCGTCGAGCGCGCCGAAGGGTTCGTCCATCAGCAGGATCGGCGAATCGAGCGCCAGCACGCGCGCGATCGCCACCCGCTGGCGCATGCCGCCGGACAGGTCCTTCGGGTAGCGGGTACGAAAGTCGGCCAGCGACAGCAGCCCCAGCAGGTCGCTCACCCGGCGCTCGATCTCCGGCCCGCGCATGCGCTTGATCTCGAGGCCGAAGCGGATGTTCTGCTCGACCGTCATCCAGGGAAACAGCGCGTATTCCTGGAACACCATGCCGCGCTGCGGCCCCGGCCCGGTGACCGGGCGGCCGTCGACCAGGATCGCGCCCGAGGACGGCGGCGCGAAGCCGGCCACCGCATTGAGCAGGGTCGACTTGCCGCAGCCGGAAGGGCCGAGCAGGCAGGTGAACTGCCCGCGAGGGATCTCCAGGTCGATGCCCTGCAGGGCCACCACTTCATGGTCTTCGGCGCCGAACACCTTATTGACGCCTTCGATGCGGATATGGATGTCGTTCATGTCAGTGCTCCAGGCCGCGGTGCCAGCGCAGCAGATGGTTGTTCAGCCGATTCACGCCGATGTCGATCAACAGGCCCAGCACGCCGATGCTGATCATCCCGGCGATGACCTTGTCGGACCAGAAGTACTCGCGCGCCTCCGAGATGCGGAAACCCAGGCCGCTGTTCACGGCGATCATCTCGGCCACGATCACGACGATGAAGGCAGTGCCGATCCCGATCCGCACGCCGGACAGGATGTAGGGCACCGCCGCCGGCAGGATCACGCGCAGGAACATCGTCAGCTTGCCGGCGCCGAGGTTGTGCGCCGCGCGCAGATAGATGCCGTCGACCTGGCGCACGCCGGCGATCGTGTTCATCAACACCGGGAAGAACGCCCCGATCGCGATCAGGAACACCGCCGGCGGATTGCCGAGCCCGAACCACAGCATCGCCAGCGGGATGTAGGCGATCGGCGGAATCGGCCGCAGCACCTGCACCAGGGGATTCATCCAGGCGTGCACGCGCTGGCTGGCTCCCATCGCCAGCCCGAGCGGCAGCGCCAGCCCGGCGCCGATGGCGAAGCCCACCACCACCCGGTACAGGCTGGCGACGACGTCGACCGGCAGTTCGCCCGACAGCGCCCATTTCAGCCAGCCGCCGTCGGTGTACTGCGCGAACGGCTCGAGCGGGAGCAGGTAGTCGACCCATTTGCGCCACACGTCCAGCGGCGCCGGCAGCACCTGGCGGTCGACCAGGCCGCTGGCCGCCACCCATTGCCAGAGCGCGATCGCCAGCACCGGCACCACCAGGCCGGTGGCGTCGTTCCATCGGAGCCGCGCATTGCGCGAACCCCGGCGCGGCGTCTTGCGTCGTTCGATGCGTTCCATGTCGTCTCCCTTTACTGGATGTTCAGGCTTTTCTTGGCCGAGGCCAGCAGGTCGGTGCGGACCCAGTCGCTGGCCAGCGGCGGACGCGCCATGCGCCCCACCCCGGTCTGCGCCATGACGTCGGTCGTGACCTGGATGTGCTGGGGCGTGATGTCGTAGGAGTACGGCGAATTGGCCATCGCCGCGCGGAAGTCGGCCACCGTGATCTGGCCCTTGAACATCGACTGGCGCACATAGTGTTCGGCGACGTCGGGCCGGTCGATGAAGGTGCGCGTGGCCTGGACGAAGCAGCGCATGAACTTCTCGGCCAGCGGCCGGCGCTCGCGGTAGAACTTCTCGGTCATGACCATGGTGCGCACCGGCTCGCCGATCGGCGTCCCGTAGGGCTTCATGACCTCCTTCCCGAAACCCATATTGATCGCCTGCGACGATTGCGGCTCGGATTGCATCATCGCGTCGATGTGCCGGCCCAGCAGCGCCTGGTTCAGCTCCGGATAGGACAGGTACACCAGCTGGACGTCCTTGCGGCCGCTGGTGTCGGCGCTCAGCTTGTTGCGCGCCAGTTCGGCCATCAGGAGCACTTCCTGGATGCCGCCGCGGGTGACGCCCACGCGTTTGCCCTTGAGCTGGAGGATGGACGCGATCTTCAGTTCGGGCCGCGCCACCAGCCGCGCCCCGCCGCGCGCGAAGCCGGCCACCACCACCACCGGAGCGCCGCCGGCGCGGCCCTGGATCGCGGCCTCGGACGCGGTCGCGCCCACGTCCAGCTCGCCGGCGATGATGGCCTGCATGATGTCCAGCCCCTTGGCGAACATCTTTTCCTCGACCCGGATGCCGCAGCTTGGGGCGATTTCCTTGATATAGGACACGGCGCCGAAATGCGCCAACTTGAGATTCCCCAGCCGCACCACGTCCTGGGCCGTGGCGCTACCGCCGGCGGCCACCAGGGTGAGCGCAACCAATGTCTTACCAAACATCTCCCTCATATCAGTTCTCCTTGGACCGATTGTTAACACTAATGCTTGCCGGAAAGGCCAGTAGGCAATACACCATGGCGACCGCGGCTTGTGTTTGCGCTATCCCAAAAGGCGACGGCATTCGGTAAAAATGGTCGGTACAGGGCAGGTTCGGCCAGGTTCGGCCAGGTTCGGCCAGGCGCGCTATGCCGGGAGGCCGCGCTGCAAGGTAAAATGATGCGTTGGCGACCCGCGCCAGATCCGACTGCGCTTTTCTTGCGCTTCTTTCTATTAGGTAGACATGCTAGATAACCTCACCCAACGCCTTGCCAAGGTCGTCAAGACCATGCGCGGCGAGGCCCGCCTGACCGAGGCGAACACCGCGGAAATGCTGCGCGAAGTGCGCATGGCCCTGCTCGAGGCCGACGTGGCGCTGCCGGCGGTGCGCGAATTCATCGCCAAGGTCAAGGAAAAAGCCCTGGGCGAAGAAGTCGTCGGCTCGCTGTCGCCCGGCCAGGCCCTGGTCGGCGTGGTGCAGAAAGAGCTGGCCGCCCTGATGGGCGCCGACCTCGGCCCTGAAGCCACCCAGATTTCCTTCGCCCAGCAGCCGCCGGCGATCATCCTGATGGCCGGCCTGCAGGGTGTGGGTAAAACCACCACCACTGGTAAGCTGGCCAAGTACCTCAAGGAACAAAAGAAGAAGAAAGTCCTGACCGTCTCGGCCGACGTCTATCGTCCCGCCGCGATCGCCCAGCTGGAATCGGTGACCAGGCAGGTGGGCGCCGACTTCTTCCCGTCCACCGCCAACGACAAGCCGGTCGACATCGCCCGCAACGCGCTGGACTGGGCCAGGAAGCATTACCACGACGTCCTGATCATCGACACCGCCGGCCGCCTGGGCATCGACGAGGCGATGATGCAGGAGATCGCCGCCGTGCACGGCGCCGTCAATCCGGTCGAGACCCTGTTCGTGGTCGACGCCATGCTGGGCCAGGATGCGATCAACACCGCCAAGGCCTTCAACGACGCCCTGCCCCTGACCGGCATCGTGCTGACCAAGCTCGATGGCGATTCGCGCGGCGGCGCGGCGCTGTCGGTGCGTCACGTGACCGGCAAGCCGATCAAGTTCGCCGGCGTGTCCGAAAAGCTCGATGGCCTGGAAGCCTTCGATCCCACCCGCATGGCCAACCGCGTGCTGGGCATGGGCGACATCCTGGCGCTGGTCGAAGAAGCGCGCAAGGGCGTCGACGCCGAAGCCGCGGCCGAAATGGCCAACAAGATCAAGGCCGGCGGCCGTTTCGACATGAACGACTTCAAGGCGCAGCTCACGCAAATGAAGAAAATGGGCGGCATGGCCGGCCTGATGGACAAGCTCCCGGCCCAGTTCCAGCAGGCCGCGAGCGGCGCCAATATGGACCAGGCCGAGAAATCGGTGCGCCGCATGGTCGGCATCATCGATTCGATGACCCCGGCGGAGCGCGCCAAGCCCGAGCTGATCAAGGCCAACCGCAAGCGCCGCATCGCGGCCGGCGCGGGCGTGCAGGTGCAGGAAGTCAACCGCATGCTGAACCAGTACGACCAGATGCAGACCATGATGAAAAAGCTCAAGGGCGGCGGCCTGATGAAGATGATGCGCGGGATGAAGGGGATGATGCCCGGCTTGCGCTAATCCGCATGCCAATCGGCGAGAACCGTGCAAAGTATCGCTTTGCGCGGTTTTTTTTACGCCGCTTGTCAGCGTTTTTTCGTTCTCATGCGTTGTTGTGTGCGATAACGCCCATTCGGCGGGTTTTACGAGTGAAAAAGTTTTGAAAAAGACTTGCACGAACTGTAAAACGCTACCAATATAGGCGTGCGATAAATTACGCACTTTTCCACGTGTTCGTTTTAGGAGGCTCGAAGATGGCAACAGCCAAAAAAACCACTGCAGCGCCAGCAAAAAAAGCCGCTGCCAAGCCTGCTGCAGCGGCCAAGCCGGCAGCAAAAAAGGCAGCACCAGCAGCGAAGTCGGCCGATAAGCCGGCAGCCGCGCGCAAGCCGAATGCTGCTTTCATGAAAGCCATGACCCCGTCCGCCACGCTGGCCGCCGTCGTCGGCGACAAGCCGCTGCCGCGCACCGAAGTGACCAAGAAGGTCTGGGATTACATCAAGTCGAAAGACCTGCAAGACGCAGCGAATCGTCGCATGATCAATGCCGACGACAAGCTGAAAGCCGTTTTCGGCGGCAAGGCACAAGTCTCGATGTTCGAAATGACCAAACTCATTTCGGATCACCTGAAATAAGCCACCGGCTATTTCAAAAGCTTCAAGCTTAAAAAAGCCCCGGTTTCAAACCCGGGGCTTTTTGTTATTCGGCTGTAAATAATAGTGGCAACCGGTTAATAACCTTTCGGATCGGCGCTGCGCCGATCCGAATCCATTACAAGCCCGCTGCGGCTTTCATCAGGTGAAACACCTGGGTATTCTCGATCGTGCCCTTGAACGGCGCCGATCCGGCCCCGGTCGCATACAGTTTGACGTCGCCGCCGCCATGGGTTTCCGACGACTTGTGCACGCCGGTTTCCTGATGGTAATCGTCGCTTTGCGCCACCACGCTGTCGACGTCGGCGCGCACGTCCGGGCGGTTCGGGCCGTTGCCGAACACCAGGGTCGTGAAAGTCTTGCCGTCCGCATCCTTCTTCGGCTCGCCCGACGCATAGTCGCGCACGATGTCGATGATCGGATTGCCGCGCTTCGGATAGCCGTTGATCTGCATCGTGTGGTCATGGTCGGCGGTCAGCACGATCAGCGTGTTCTGCAGGCCTGGATCGATGGCGCGCATGCGCTCGATCGCCAGCTGCAGGGCATCGTCGAAGGCGACCGTCTCTTCCAGCGCATGCTTGGCGCGGGTGTCGTGCAGGGCGTGGTCGATCTTGCCGCCTTCGACCATCAGGAAGAAACCGTTCGGATTCTTCGACAGCAGGTCGATCGCCTTGCCGGTCATCTCGGCCAGGGTCGGCTGCTCCGGGCGGCGCTGGTACGAGTAGTCGAGATGGCTGGTGGCGCTAAAGATGCCTACGAACTTGCGGCCCGGCTGCGCCGACATCATGCCGGCGCGGGTGCCTGCCACGTAGTAGCCGGCGCCGGCGAATTCGGCCATCAGGTCGCGCCCGTCGGGCCGGCCCTTGGGATTGGCGGCGGCGTCACGCGGCGTGAAGTGGTTGCGCCCTCCTCCCATCAGCACATCCACGCCGTCGCCCAGCGCCTTGTTGTAGCCGGCGCCGCCAGGCACGATCTGCTGCGCGATGGCATAGACAGAGTCGCGGCTGCAGCTGTGCGCGAAGGTCGATGCGGGCGTGGCGTGGGTCAGTTCGGTGGTGGTGACGGCGCCGGTCGCCTTGCCCCGGGCCTTGGCCAGTTCCAGGATCGTCACGGCCGGCGTGCCGTTGTTGGCGCCGCACTGGTCGACGCCGTCCTTGCTCGGATCGATCGGACGCGCGCCAGCCTGCGAGATGACGTCGTTGTTCATCTTCACGCCGGTCATGTAGGCGCCCATCGACGGCGCGCTGTCGGTGGTCTGGTAGTCGGCCGAATACGTCTTGATGCGCGCGGTGCGCTCCATCAGGCGCTCGAAGTGCAGCAGGCTGTCCTCGCCGCCGCGATAAATGCGGGCGGCGGTGATCGTCGTCGGGCCCATGCCGTCGCCGAGGAAGAAGATGATGTTCTTGGCCTTTTGCTGGGCGGCGGCCGGGGTGGAAAAGGCAGCCGAAAATGGGACAAATGCGCATGCGGCCAGCAGCAGCGGAGTAAAACGTGTGAAAGTCATGGTGGCTCCTGGTCGCGGCTTACAGGCCGGCGGCGGTCTTGATCAGGTTGAACACGCGGGTGTTGTCGATGGTCCCGCGGAACAGTTCGGCGTTGGCGCCGGTCGCGCCCAGGTAGACGTCGCTGCCGCCATGGGTCTCGGCGCCCGTGCGGGTGCGCACCACCGCTTCCTGGTGGTAGTCGTCGCGCGTCACGACCTCGTCGCTCAGGTGCGCCGTGCGGTCGCCCGCGTGGCGCTGCTCGCCGGTGCCGAAGCCGATGATGGTATATGGCTGGCCCTTGCCGTCCAGGGCCGGCTTGCCGTCGGCGTTGCGCACCAGGCCGATCACGCCGGGGTTGGTCGGCGTGGTCTTGCCGGTGCGGGCCGCGTAGCCGTTCAGGATCAGGGTGTGGTCATGGTCGGCGGTGGCGACGATCAGGGTATGCTTCAGGCCCGGATCGAGCGCTTCCATGCGGTCGATCGCCGCCTGCAGCGCCGCGTTATACGTCACCGTCTCTTGCAGGGCGCGCTTGCCCAGGGTCGCGTGCAGCGCGTGGTCGATCAGGCCGCCCTCGATCATCAGGAAAAAGCCATTCTTGTTCGAAGCCAGCAGGTCGATCGCCTTGGTCGCCATCGCCGGCAGGGCCGGCTGGCGCGCCGGGTCGCGGGTGGCGTCGAAGTTCATGTGGTTCGGCGCGAACAGGCCGACCGCCGGCTGGCCCGGCTGCAAGGCATCGAATTGCGCGGTGTCGCTCACCACGCGAAAACCTTTGGAGCCCAGTTCGGCCAGCAGGTCGCGGTTATCAGCGCGCTTGCCGCCCTTGGCGAACGGCGTGAAGTGCTGGGCGCCGCCGCCGAACAGCACGTCCAGGCCGCGCGCGCCGAGCGCCGGGTTGTAGCCGGCGCCGCCCGGCACCAGGCTGGCGGCGATGTCGGTTTCCAGCTTGCGGTGGCAGGCGTGGGCATAGGTCGAGGCCGGGGTGGCGTCGGTGACGCTGGTATTGGTGACCACGCCGACCGCCATGCCGCGGCGCTTGGCCAGTTCCAGCAGCGTGACTGCGGCGGTGCCGTTCTCGCAGCGGCTGACCAGGGCGTTGCCGTTGGCATCCTTGCCCGGCGCGATCGCACGGGTGCCGAAGGACATCGAGACGACATTGTTATTCTGTTTCACGCCGGTCATGTAGGCCGCCATCGAGGCGGCGCTGTCGGTGACCTGGGCATCGTTCGAGAAGGTCTTCACGAAGGCCGACTCGGGCAGCCTGTCGATCGCCAGCTCGCCGTCTTCGCCGGCGGCGAAGATGCGCGCCGCGGTCAGGGTGTTGATGCCCATGCCGTCGCCGAGGAAGAAGATGACGTTCTTCGCGCGCTGGTCGACGGCGTTGACGCCCTGCGCGGTGGCGGCGGTGGATGGATTCGACGCGGGCGGCGTTGTCGCGCAGCCGGCGAGTGCCGCCAGCAGCGCGGCGGAGGCAAGAGTGGTCGGTCGCATGCAGTCCTCTGCTTGGGAAAGCGGAAAGTCTACACTGCTAACGTGACACGTTGGTGAACTGAAATGTTGGGGTTTTGTACAGCATGCCCGGTCTAGATACCGTGCTTGAATTCCCACTTCTTCCACGCCGCCAGCACCGCGTTCGGGTATTGCGGCTTGCCCCGGCTGCCGTTGTAGCGGCCCAGCGCCAGGTACAGGTTGCCGGCTTCCATGTCGATATACATGCGCAGGATGGCGCAGCCATAGCGCAGATTGGTCTGCATGTGGAACAGGCGGCGGCGGTCGCCGTCGCCGATCACCTTGGTCCAGAACGGCATCACCTGCATATAGCCGCGCGCGCCGGCAATCGAGATCGCGTACTTGCGATAGGCCGATTCGACCTGGATCAGGCCCAGCACCAGCCCCGGATCGAGGCCGGCGCGGGTCGATTCATACCAGACCGTTTCGAGGAATTCGGTGCGGGTCTGGACGTCGGGCAGGCGCTTGGCGAGCCGGCCCGACATCTCCTGGAACCAGGCTTGGTAGCGCACCCGCGCCGCCTCGGTGCGGAAAGTCGGCCGCGGCGGGCGCGCGTCGGCGATGGCATTGGCCAGGGCCAGGCGCACCGAATCCGACAGCGCTTCTTCCTTCTGGTTGCCGGCGAACGCCTCTCCTCCACCCAGGCCGAAGGCGCATGCGAGCACGGCGCCTCCGATCCAGGAGGCGAGGCGCAGACGCATCACTTGCCCAGCTTGCCCTTGATGAAGGCGACCATCTCCGCCACAGCGACGGCACTCGCCGCTTCGTCGCGGCGGCCCTGGTATTCCAGGTTGCCTTCCTTCAGGCCACGCTCGCCGATCACGACGCGGTGCGGCACGCCGATCAGCTCCCAGTCGGCGAACATCGCGCCCGGACGCAGGCCGCGGTCGTCGACGATGACGTCGATGCCGGCTGCCTGCATGTCGGCGTACAGCTTCTCGGTGGCTTCCTTGACCATCTCGCTGCGGTCCAGGCCCATCGGGCACAGCACCAGCTCGAACGGCGCGATGGCGTCAGGCCACACGATGCCCTTGTCGTCGAAGTTCTGCTCGATCGCCGCGCCCAGGATGCGGGTCACGCCGATGCCGTAGCAGCCCATCTGCAGCGGCGCGGGACGGCCACCTTCGTCGAGGAAGGTCGCGCCCATCGCTTCCGAATAGGCGGTGCCGAGCTGGAACACGTGGCCCACTTCGATGCCGCGCTCGATCGCCAGCACGCCCTTGCCGTCCGGCGAAGCGTCGCCCTCGACCACGTTGCGCAGGTCGGCCACGACCGGCTCCGGCAGGTCACGGCCCCAGTTGGCGCCCGTGTAGTGGAAGTCGGCCTCGTTGGCGCCGCACACGAAGTCGGCCATGTTGGCGACCGTGCGGTCGGCCACGACGTTGACCGGCAGCTTGGTGTTGATCGGACCCAGGTAGCCCGGCACGGTGCCGAACACCTCGAGAATCTCGGCCTCGGTGGAGAAGCGGAAGTCCTTCAGGCCGGCGACCTTGGAGACCTTGATCTCGTTGAGCTCATGGTCGCCGCGCAGCAGCAGCACCCAGAAGCTCTTCTTGCCTTCTTCGCTCTCGACGGTCAGGGCGATGGTCTTGACGGTCTGCGACAGCGGCAGATTCAAGAGCTCGGCCACGCTCTCGCACTTGGTCTTGCCCGGGGTCGGGGTCTTGGCCAGCGCCTGGGTCGCCGCGCCGCGGGTGCCGCTGGCCACCGCTTCGGCCGCTTCCATATTGGCCGCGTAGTCCGAGTCGGGGCAGTACACCAGCGCGTCTTCGCCGGTGCTGGCGATGACGTGGAATTCATGCGAACCGGTGCCGCCGATGGCGCCGTTGTCGGCCGCCACCGCGCGGAACTTCAGGCCGAAGCGGTTGAAGATCTTCGTGTAGGCGTCGAACATGGTCTGGTAGGACTTCTGCATGCCTTCCAGGTCGCGATCGAAGGAGTAGGCGTCCTTCATCGTGAATTCGCGGCCGCGCATCAGGCCGAAGCGCGGACGGCGCTCGTCGCGGAACTTGGTCTGGATGTGGTAGAAGTTGATCGGCAGCTGGCGGTACGATTTCAGTTCGCTGCGCACGACGTCGGTGACCACTTCCTCGGAGGTCGGCTGGATCGCGAAATCGCGGCCGTGACGGTCCTTAACGCGCATCAGCTCGTCGCCCATCTTGTCCCAGCGGCCCGTCTCTTGCCACAGTTCGGCCGGCTGCACCAGCGGCATCAGCAGTTCGATCGCGCCCGCGCGGTTCATTTCTTCACGGACGATCGCCTCGACCTTGCGGATGACGCGCAACCCGACCGGCATATAGGTATAGATGCCGGAACCCAGGCGCTTGATCATCCCGGCGCGCATCATCAGCTTGTGGCTGACGATCTCGGCATCGGAAGGCGCTTCTTTAAGAGTTGAAATAAAAAATCGTGAGGCGCGCATATCAGTGAATTCTTTTTAAAAAGAGAGGGTTATAATCGACCTAATTTTAAAGGATTAGCCGGCTGATGCGTCCAATCTTTCTACAAACAGGGTCCGCAAACAGCAGCATCCACCGCGCAAGCGGTGCGCAAGACCCACGGGCGTACAGAATTTGTAGGTAAAAACATAAGGGACGATCCGCCGGCAGAAAGTATCGAGGTGCACTTATGCTCGACCGTGAAGGGTTTCGGCCCAACGTCGGCATCATCCTGCTGAACGCTAACAACGAGGTCTGGTGGGGCAAGCGGGTGCGCGAGCACTCATGGCAATTTCCGCAAGGGGGTATCAAGTACGGGGAAACGCCAGAACAGGCAATGTACCGCGAGCTTGAGGAAGAAATCGGCCTGCGCCAGGAGCACGTCAAGATCATGGGGCGAACCCGCGACTGGCTGCGCTACGAGGTGCCCGACCACTTCATCAAGCGCGAGATCCGCGGCCATTACCGCGGCCAGAAGCAGATCTGGTTCCTGTTGCGCATGATTGCGCGCGACAACGAAGTCAACCTGCGCCTGACCGACCACCCGGAATTCGATGCCTGGCGCTGGCATGATTACTGGGTGCCGCTGGATGTCGTGATCGAGTTCAAGCGCGACGTCTACCAGCGCGCCCTGCAGGAACTGTCGCGCTTCGTCACCTGGCCGGCCAGGGGCCAGCAAGGCGAGCGGCGCCACAGCGCGCGCTACCTGCGCCAGCCGCATGGCAGGTCGCAAGGGGCCAAGCCGGCCCAGGACATGGTCGCGGTGGCGGGCGGCGCCAGTCCGGCGGGTCCAGAATCGCTGGTGCTCTCGCCGAACAAGTAATTTTTGTCTTTACGGAAACGGTGGCCCGCGCCGCCGTTTCCGCCAGACTTCCCTCCCGCGCACTATTTCATGCGCAGAGCATTGCTTCGAAAGCAACTAGTGCCAGTAGAATGGGGCATGACTTCTATTGCCTCGATGCTCAGCGTTTTTCTCGCTCCCCTTCTCTTTTTCCTCCCCCTGCTTGCCGCGGCGCAAACGTCGTGCCAGTTCCTGCAGGTAGCGCAGGTGCCGCTGCACTACGCCGGCTCGGGCCTGGGACTGACGATGACCGGCGAGATCAATGGCAAGCGCGCCACCCTGCTGCCCGACACCGGCGCCGGGGTCACTTACCTGACCCGCACCGGGGTCGAACGCCATGGCCTGACCCAGCGGCCCACCGGCCGCTACGTCCAGGGCGTGGCCGGCAAGTCGCGGCTGTACGAAGCCAGGGTGGCGCAGTTCACCGTCGGGCCGGTGCGCGCCCGCGACCTGTACCTGTCGGTCGTCGGCGAAACCTCGTTTACGCCGCGGTTCGACGCCATCGTCGGCGCGGCCTTCCTGCTGCAGAGCGACCTCGAATTCTCGCTGGCGACCAAGGAACTGCGCTTCTTCCGTCCGCAACGCTGCGGCAGCACCTGGCTGGCCTACTGGGACAAGAACGCGAGCGTGATCCCGTTTCGCCAGCACGACGAACTGACGGCGAACCCGCAGTTCTTCGTCCACATCAACGGCGCGCGCCTGACCGCCATGATCGACAGCGGCGCATCGATCACGACCATCACCAGGCGCGCGGCGCATCGGGCCGGCATCGACCTCGATGGCCCGCGCGCGCAGCGCGTGGCCAATGCCCACGGCGTCGGCAAACAGTCGGTGGGCGCCTGGATCGCCAGAGCGGACACTTTCAAGATCGGCGACGCCACCGTTCACGATCCCGAGTTCGACGTGATCGACAGCCAGCTGAGCGTCGACGTGCTGCTGGGCGTCGACTTCCTGCGCACGCACCGCGTGCTGTTCGCCATGAGCCAGGGCAAGCTGTACGTGTCCTACCTCGGCGGCCAGCCGTTCGATTCGCGGCGCGAGGTCAGGCCCTGGATGCGCCAGGAAGCCGAAGCCGGCAATGCCGACGCCTGGTACACGATGGCGGGCATGGCGGTTTCCGAGCGCGCCATGAACAAGGATCCGGCGGCCGCGAAAGCTTATCTGGAGCGGGCGGCGGCGCTGGGCCAGCGCGAGGCGAGCCTGTCGCTGGGCGTACGGATGCTGGTGCAGGGCAAGCCGGAGCAGGCGGCCACGCTCCTGCGTGCCAGCCTGGGCGAAGGGCACACCGGCCGCAATGGCGCCCTGTGGCTCTACCTGGCCCAACTGCGCGCCGGCGATCCGCAAGCCCGCGCCGAACTGGAAGCGCGTTTCAAGGAACGCAGCGACTGGCCACGTCCGGTGGTGGATTACTTCCTGGACAAGATCGACGGCGGCAAGCTGCTGGCTGCGTCCGATACGCCGGCGCGCGCCTGCCTTGCCGCCAACCTGGTCCTGCTGCACGAGGAAACACTGGGCAAGCCGGCCAGCGTCGCCCTGCCCGAGGATTGCAAGGCGATACGCGAACAGTACCAGAGCGCAGGCGCGGGCACGGACATGGCGCTGTGACGGCGGGCCGGCATCGCGCTACAATGCCGGCTCCCTTCCCTTCCTGCCGCATTCCGCCATGTTCACTCCGTCCTCGCACGACGTGCGCCGCTTTTTCTGCGAAGCCTATCGCAAGCACCGCAACGGCGAAATCCTGACCCCGATGGACGCGATCGCGGCCGACTGGATCGTCCAGCATCCCGAATACCACGAGCAGTTCGAGGACGTCGAGGCGGCGATCGCGGCCGACTATTCGGTCGAGGGCGGCAAGGCGAATCCCTTCCTGCACCTGTCGATGCACCTGTCGATCGCCGAGCAGATCTCGATCGACCAGCCGCGCGGCATCCGCGCCGCCCACGACGCCCTGGTGGCGCGGCGCGGCGAGCACGACGCCCACCACGAGATCATGGAGTGCCTGGGCGAGATGATCTGGGCGTCGCAACGCAACGGCGTGCCGCCGGACACCGAGGCCTATATCGAATGCGTGCGCCGGCGCGCATTCGCCTGACCCGGCGCCATATTCAAGCCAGCTTGTCGTCCGCGACCCGGTAGCGCGGGTCTTCCAGCAGGTTGACTTCGACCATCCCCTGCGCCTTGTCCAGCAGCTCGCGGCAGTCGGGGCTCAGGTGGCGCAGGTGCAGGCGCTTGCCCAGCAGGCGATAGCGCTCGGCCAGCGCGTCGATCGCCTGGATCGCCGAGTGGTCGACCACCCGCGCACGCAGGAAGTCGATGATCACGTCCTGCGGATCGTCCTTTGGCGCGAACAGCGACTGGAACGGCGTCACCGAGGCGAAGAACAGCGTGCCTTCCAGCGCATAGATTTTCCAGCCCTGCTCGTCGTGCGAGACGGCGGCCCGCACCTGCTTGGCGTGCTGCCAGGCGAACACCAGCGCCGACACGATCACGCCGGCGATCACCGCCAGCGCCAGGTCGAACACCAGCGTGATGCCGGCCACCAGCACGATCACGAACAGGTCGGCGCGCGGCACTTTTCCCACCAGGCGGAACGTGCCCCACTCGAAGGTCTTTTCGCACACCACGAACATCACGCCGACCAGGGCCGCCAGCGGGATCGCCTCGATCCAGCCGGACCCGAACAGGATGAAGGCGAGCAGGAACAGCGCGGCCGCGATGCCCGACAGGCGCCCGGTGGCGCCGCTGTTCACGTTGATCATGCTCTGGCCGATCAGCGCGCAGCCGCCCATGCCGCCGAACAGGCCGGCCACGACGTTGGCGGCGCCCAGCGCCAGCGATTCGCGGTTCGGCTGGCCGCGGGTGTCGGTGATCTCGTCGATCAGGGTGAGCGTCAGCAGCGACTCGATCAGGCCGACGCCGGCCATCACCAACGCATAAGGAAAGACGATGCGCAGCGTCTCCAGGTTCCACGGCACGTCGGGCAGCGCGAAGCCCGGCAGGCCGCCGGCGATCGAACCGAGGTCGCCCACGGTCTTGGTCTCGATGCCGAGCAGCGCGCAGCCGACGCTTGCCACCAGGATGCCGACCAGCGTCGACGGCACCGCTTTGGTCAGGCGCGGGGTCAGGTAGATCACCGCCATCGTGACGACGATGATGCCGGCCATGACCGCCAGCTCGGGACCGGCCATCCACTGCGCCGCGCCGTCCGGACCCGGCTCCTTGAAGTGGTTGAACTGGGCCAGGAAGATCACCAGCGCCAGGCCGTTGACGAAGCCGAGCATCACCGGATGCGGCACCATGCGGATGAATTTACCCAGGCGCGCGGCGGCGAACAGCAGTTGCAGCACGCCCATCAGCACCACGGCGGCCAGCAGGTATTGCGCGCCATGCTGGACCACCAGCGCCACCATCACCACCGCCAGCGAGCCGGCGGCGGCCGAGATCATGCCGGGCCGGCCGCCAAAAGCGGAGGTGATAAAGGCGACGATCACCGCCGCGTACAGGCCGGTGAGCGGGGACAGGTGGGCGACCAGGGCGAAGGCGATCGCCTCGGGCACCAGCGCCAGCGCGACGGTCAGGCCGGCCAGCAGGTTGATCTTCAGGTAAGCAGGGGTAAGGGACGGCACGGCGGCTCCAGCGGCAAAATGACAATCCCCTCGCTGCACTGCAGCAGAGGGGATGGCATGTTACCAGTTGGCGCCCGCGGGCGTGTGGCGGCCCTGCTACTTCTTGACCACCAGCTGCGACGGCAGGCTGGCGAGATAGGCGCCGAGGTCGTCCATGTCCTGGTTCGACAGCGGCTGCGCGATGCCGGCCATGATCGGATTGACGCGGCCATTGGCGCCGGCCCCGCGCTTGTAGGCGCGCAGCGCATGCGTGAGATAGTCGGCATGCTGGCCGGCCAGCTTCGGATAGGTCGGGTCGATCGGCTTGTTGTAGTCGGCGCCGTGGCAGGAGGCGCAGTTGTATTTCTGGGCCAGGGCTTCGCCGCGCTTGACGTCGTTGGCGGAGGCGCCGAAAGACACAGCGCCGAGGACCAGCAGGAGCATCGTGTTCTTCATGGCGGTCCTCATCGCTTGGCGGTCGTCTGGGTCGACGTTTGCTGGGAATAATAGGCAGCCACGTCGGCGATGTCCTGGTCGCTCATCGAGCGCGCGATGCCGGTCATGGAAGGATGCTTGCGGTCGCCCTTGCGATAGGCCTTGAGTGCGGATTCGATGTACCTGGCCGACTGGCCGCCGATCATCGGCACGCGGTACACCTCGGGGAATGCCGTCTTGTAGCCGCCGGGGATGGCGTGGCAGCCAATGCACATCTCGATCTTGGCGGTGGCCGCCTGGGGATTACCAACCACTTCCGCAGCAAGGGCGCTGCCGGCGGCGCCGGCAAGGAGCGCCAGCGCCAGTGGTACCAGAGTTTTTTTCATGGGCGTCTCGTTAGTTATATTTCGAAAACCGCAACCGCACAAAAACTTAGCAAAGGCTTACCAACGGGCCGATTCTATCTGAAGACTTGACACCAGTCTACAAACCGGCGTCCGCCGCAGGACAGGCTGCCGGCGCGAAGTTTGGCATATACTCGGCCCATCTTCTTCGATTTCCCTGTCACCCGCCATGCATGCTTCTTCCCGCTTCGAAGGCAGCGACAACTACGTCGCTACTCCCGACCTGAAACTGGCCGTCAACGCCGCGCTCACGCTGGGCCGCCCGCTCCTGATCAAGGGCGAGCCGGGCACCGGCAAGACCATGCTGGCCGAAGAGGTAGCAAGCGCGCTGAACATGCCGCTGCTGCAGTGGCACGTGAAGTCGACCACCAAGGCCCAGCAGGGCCTGTACGAATACGACGCCGTCTCGCGCCTGCGCGATTCGCAGCTGGGCGACGAGCGCGTGCGCGACATCCAGAACTACATCGTCAAGGGCGTGCTGTGGCAGGCATTCACGTCGCCCGAGCCGGTCGTGCTGCTGATCGACGAAGTCGACAAGGCCGACATCGAGTTCCCGAACGACCTGCTGCGCGAACTCGACCGCATGGAGTTCTACGTCTACGAGACGCGCGAGATGGTGGTGGCCAAACACCGCCCGCTGGTGATCATCACCTCCAACAACGAAAAGGAACTGCCCGACGCCTTCCTGCGCCGCTGCTTCTTCCATTACATCCAGTTCCCGGACCGCGAGACGATGGCCGACATCGTGGGCGTGCACTTCCCGACGCTCAGGCAAGACCTGCTGGCCGCCGCGCTGCAAAGCTTCTATGCGCTGCGCGACGTCCCCGGCATCAAGAAGAAGCCGTCGACCTCGGAATTCCTCGACTGGCTCAAGCTGCTGCTGGCGGAGGACGTGCCGGCCGAAGCGCTGCGCGCGCAAGACTCGGCGCCGCCGCTGCACGGCGCCCTGCTCAAGAACGAGCAGGACATCGCCCTGTTCGACCGCCTGATGGCGATGGCGAAGAACCGGCGATGATCGCCGTCTCGCCCATCGCCCCCAAGGTCAAGCGATGCTGATCGACTTCTTCCGCGCCCTGCGCGAGGCCAAGGTCCCGGTCTCGATCCGCGAATTCCTGACCCTGCTCGAAGCCCTGCAGCGCCAGGTGATCCTGCCCTCGCTCGACGAGTTCTATTACCTCGCGCGCCTGACGCTGGTGAAGGACGAAGCGCACTTCGACAAGTTCGATCGCGTGTTCGGCGCCTGGTTCAGGGGCGTGGATGCGGTGTTCGACGAGAAGGCAGAGATTCCGCTGGAGTGGCTGATCAAGCGCTTCGAGCGCGAACTGACGCCGGAACAGAAGGCGCAGCTGGAAAAATTCGGCTACGACAAATTGCAGCAGCGCCTGCAAGAACTGCTGAAAGAGCAGAAGGAACGCCATGCCGGCGGCAGCAAGTGGATCGGCACCGGCGGCACCTCGCCCTTCGGGCACGGCGGCACCAATCCGGAGGGCATCCGCATTGGCGGCACGGGCCGCAACCGCAGCGCGGTCAAGGTATGGGAGCAGCGCACCTTCCGCGACTACGACGACGAGCGCGAACTGGGCACGCGCAACCTGAAAGTCGCGCTGCGCCGCCTGCGCCGCTTCGCGCGCCAGGGCGCGGCGGACGAACTGGCGCTGGACGACACCATCCGCGCCACCGCCAGCAATGCCGGCTGGCTCGACATCCGCATGCGGCCCGAGCGCAAGAACCGGATCAAGGTGGTGATGCTGCTCGACGTGGGCGGCTCGATGGACGACCACATCGAGCGCACCGAAGAACTGTTCTCGGCCGCCAGCAGCGAGTTCAAGAACATGGAGTTCTACTACTTCCACAACTGCGTCTACGATTACCTGTGGAAGAACAACCGCCGTCGCCACAGCGAGCGTTTCGACACCTGGGACGTGCTGCGCAAGTATCCGCCCGACACCCGCCTGATCTTCGTCGGCGACGCCACCATGAGCCCGTACGAGGTGATGGCGCCGGGCGGCTCGGTCGAGTACAACAACGAAGAGCCGGGCGCGGCCTGGCTGGCGCGCTTCGTGTCGACGTTTCCCAAGTTCGCCTGGCTCAATCCGGAGCCGGAACACCTGTGGCAGTATCGGCAGTCGATCGCGCTGATCCGCCAGATCATGAACAACCGCATGTTCCCGATCACGCTGGACGGCCTGGAACGGGCAATGCGCCTGCTCAGTAAGTAATTCCCCTAGACAAATAATGTCTTTACGCACTGTGTTAGTGCGGACACGGACGGCCTTGCTGGAATCGCTATGATCGAGCCACTCGCCCGCCGCTCGCCGTGTCTCGACACAAAGCGCGTGGACGGGCGAGCCAGGACAATCGTGCGTGCCTCGTCCGCTTGTAGAATCCGCGAACGCCGGCGGCAAGCGCGCACCACATAAAAGACTAGAGGGGAACACGAATGCCAGACCTGCTGTCCTTGTTGACGAGTCTCGCGTGGCCGCTGGCGATCGCGCTCGCCTGGCTGGCCGGCGAATTTGGGCAGCGCTGGACCGGCCTGCCGCGCATCAGCTTCTATGGCCTGGTCGGCTTCGCCCTCGGCAGCACCCAGATCGGCGCCCTGCCCGCCCCTGACATGGGGCCGGTCTCGCTGCTGGCCAACGTCGCCTTCGGCCTGATCCTGTTCGAACTGGGCAACCGCATCAACCTGCGCTGGCTGGTCAACAATCCCTGGATCGGCGTGGCCGGCCTGGTCGAGGCGGCGCTGACCTTCATCCTCGTCTATGTCGTCGCCAGCGCCTTCGGCGTCGGTCGCCTGACCGCCCTGCTGATGGCGGCGCTGTCGATGGCGACCTCGCCCGCCACCGTGGTGCGGGTGGTCAACGAACAGAAAAGCTCGGGCCAGATGACGGAGCGGGTGCTGCACCTGTCGGCCCTGAACTGCGTGCTGTCGGTGTTCGCCTTCAACGCCATCATCGGCATCTGGCTGTTCCGCACCTATGACGCCGTCGGCGAAGCGCTGTGGCAAAGCCTGGTGATGCTGGCCGGCTCGATCCTGATCGGCGCCATCTTCGGCGTGGTCACCCCAAGCCTGCTGCGCGCGATCGGCAACGTTCAGCAGGACGCCACCGTCGCCTTCGCCCTCGCGATCATCCTGCTGGTGGCCGTGTGCGACAGCGCCGGCCTGACGCCGGTGGTGGCGCCGCTGGCCTTCGGCCTGACGGTGCGCTACCGGCGCGTCGCCTTTACCCAGACCCAGCGCAACTTCGGCGCGCTGGGCGAGGTGCTGACCGTGCTGCTGTTCGTGTATGCCGCCTCGACCCTCGACTGGCGCCTGGTGGCCGCCGGCGCGCTGCTCGCCATCAGCGTGGTGGTGGCGCGCATGTTCGCCAAGGTGGCCGGGGTGACGGCGTTCGCCCACCTGTCGGGCGTCACCTGGCGCAAGGGGGCGCTCACCGGCCTCGGGCTGGCGCCGCTGGCCGTGTTCGTGATCCTGCTGCTCGAGCACGCGCGCTATGCCGGCCTGAAAGTGGTCGAAGAACTGTATGCGATGGCCGCCGTGACGATGCTGCTCGAAGTCTTCGGCCCGATCATCATCCAGCGCGCGCTGATCTGGGCGCGCGAAGCACCGGAGTCGACCCATGTCGCTTGAAGCCTTCAACCCTTCGCAGCCGCTCACCTTCGGGGTCGAGCTGGAACTGCAACTGGTCAGCCTGTCGGATTTCAACCTGACTGCGGCCAGCCCCGACCTGATGCACTTATTGAAGCGCAAGCCGTTCCCGGGCAACGTCACGCCCGAGATCACCGAGAGCATGATCGAGATTAACTCGAGCGTGCACACGGCCTACGCGCCGCTGCTGGCGGAACTGACCGAGATCCGCGACACCCTGGTGGCGGCCAGCGACGTGCTCAATATCGGCATCGCCGGCGGCGGCACGCATCCGTTCCAGCACTGGTCCGACCAGCGCATTTCTGCCAAGCCGCGCTACGAATACCTGTCGCAGCTGTACGGCTACCTGGCCAAGCAGTTCACGGTGTTCGGCCAGCACGTGCACATCGGCTGCGCCAACGGCGACGACGCGCTGTATCTGCTGCATGCATTGAACCGCTACCTGCCGCACTTCATCGCGCTGTCGGCATCGTCGCCCTATGTGCAGGGCCACGACAGCCTGTTCGAATCGGCGCGCCTGAATTCCGTGTTCGCCTTCCCGATGAGCGGCCGCGCGCCGTTCACGCTCAGCTGGCAGGAGTTCACCGACGTCTACTTCGCCAAGATGGAACGCACCAACATCATCAAGAGCATGAAGGACTTTTATTGGGACCTGCGGCCCAAGCCGGAGTACGGCACCATCGAGCTGCGCGTATGCGACACGCCGCTCACGGTGGAGCGGGCGGCGGCGCTGGCCGGCTACCTGCAGGCGCTGTGCCGGCATCTGCTGGAGAGGAAGGAAGAAGCTCCTGTAGAGGATGACTATTTAGTTTATAACTACAACCGCTTCCAGGCCTGCCGCTTCGGCCTGGACGGCAGCATCACGCATCCGAAGACCTACGACAACGTGCCGATGCGCGAAGACATCCTGGCGACGCTCGAAACCATGCTGCCGCATGCCGAGGCGCTGGGCAGCGTGGATGCCTTGAAACACCTGGCGGCGGCGGTGCACGACGGCAGCGACGCGACCATCCTGCGCCGCCACGTGGAGCGCGAAGGCAGCGTCGAGGGCATGGTCAATGCGGCGATCCAGCATTTCCGCGGCGGCCGCGCGAGCTAGCGCGCGGCATCAACCGGCGAGCGGCGCAGCCTTGCTGGTCCAGCCGCCTTTCATGAAGCGCGCCAGCAAGGGCTGGCGCACCGGCGCCGGCGGCGGCAGCTTGGCGTCGACCACCACCGCCCACTGGTCGGCCAGCTGTTCGCAGGTGGCGCGCAGCACCGGATCGATGTTCGGCAGGCGCGCCAGCGCGCACAGGTGGCGCTCGATCACCGACGCCAGCTTGACGCACGGCTGCTCGCCATCGCCGCGGGTCGTGTAGTTGGACATCAGGTGCAAGAGCGACGCGACCAGCAACGCGTCCTGGCTGCGCGGTTCCGACGGCGTCGTGCGGGGGGTGGAAATGGTCATGCAAGCGTCTCCCAAAAAAGCGGTTGCGGTCGGCAACGATCGGACGTGAAGAGTCGAGATTCGCACAAGATGCGAATGATTCTCATTTCATTATTCACGCCTCGCGCGGCGAAAGCAAGCGTTTTCGGCAATCGAATCGCAGTCCGGATGAGGTCTGGTGACAGTTAATTCTGTAGAGCAATTAAAGCGGGAAATTACAGCCGGGTTTCACGCGCCGCGCGCAGGAATTCGTCGAGCACCGGGGTGCAGTCGAGCAGGTCGACGCCGCCGGCGCGGTGGAACTCGGGGTGCCACTGCAGGCCCATGACGAAGTTGGCGCGCTGATAGCGGATCGCCTCGATTACGCCGTCCGGCTCGGACATGGCCTCGATGCGGATGTCGCGCCCGAGATCCTTGACCGCCTGGTGGTGAATCGAGTTCACCATCGCCCGCTCGACCTTGGGGAACATGCGGCCCAGCGACGAGCCCTTGGGGAAGACGATGGCGTGGCGGTGCGCGTCGTAGATGTCATGCACGTGAGCCAGGGCTTCGGGCATGTCGGTGGCGACGTCCTGGTGCAGGGTGCCGCCGAAGGCGACGTTGATCAGCTGGCAACCACGGCACACGCCCAGCACCGGTTTGCCGGCGTCGACGAATTCGTGCAGCAGTTCGAGTTCGTAGACGTCGCGCGCGCGGTCGCCGCTCCATTCGGGACGGGTGGGGGTTTCGGAATAGGTTTGCGGCGCCACGTCGGCCCCGCCCTGCAGCACCAGGCCGTCGAGGTGGCGCGCATAGTGGCGCAGGGTGATGTTACTGGGGTGCAGCAGGCCGTTGGTATTCACGGTGGGGATCATGAACACCAGCACATCGCGCGACATCACCCATTGGGCGATCGATTCCTCGAGATACTGCAGGTTCTTGCTGAGCAGCCCCTTGGCGCCGGCGGCCGGATGAAAGATGCGGGCCGAGACGCCGATGTGCAGCGTGCGCTGCATGAAATCGCGGTTGAAGCGTTCGCGCAGCGAGCGAAAACGCGAGGTGATGACCCGGCCGGCCAGGGCGACGGCATTGTCGCCATCGCGCAGGTAGCGCGCGGGCCCGCGCGACTGGCCGCCGCTGGCGCGCCGTTCGGGCACGCGCACGCGGGTCTCGCGGCGCTCGTCCACGTCCGCGGCGGAATCATCGTTGCGCTTGATTTGATCGTCTTCAGCCATGGCTATTAATATAACTTCGCCACCGCTGCGCACAATATAAACTTGTTACAAAACGTCGCGTTCCGCCTACACCGGAAGGTCGAGCAGCTTCTGGAAGGTCAGCATCCAGTGGCGGCCGGCGACCGGCGTCGTGAGCAGGCCGCGCGCCCCGGCGCGGCGCGCACGCACGCTGTCGTAGTGAAAGGATTGCTCGACCAGGAACACCACCGGCGTGCGCTGCGCCCCGTCCTGCGACTTGATCGAGCTGCACACCTCATACGGTTCGATGCCGGCCGCCGCCGTATTGATCAGCACCAGCGCTACCGGCGTTTCGTCGCACAGGCGCACCGCCGCGCACACGCTGTCGGTCCATTCCACCGGCACCCGGCGCGGGCCGAGCACGCGCGCCACCTGGTTACGCAGCTTGCATTCCTTGTCGACGATCAGAACGGCCCCATCTACGGGACCACGGCGCAGGCGCGTGTAGAATGCCGGCGTTTCGCAATCCGGCGCCAGGCGCGGACGGCGGCGGCGCTCGGCCAGCACGCGCCGGACCGTGCGGGTGCTCTGCTGCACCAGCGCCTGGACCCGGGTATCGAGCAGTTCGGCCAGGGCTTCATGCAGCTGCACGGGGTCGACCGGCCGCGCCAGGGTGCGCCAGGGTCCGGCGCCGGGGTTGCCGGCGTTGCCGATGACGAGCGCCGGCTGCAGCGATCCCGGCGGCAGGCAGCCGAGCCGGGTCAGCGCGGTCGGGCTGTCGCCGTTGGCGATATACAGGTCCGGCTCTTGCAAACTGTCGTCGTGCAGGCAAGAATACGACGGCCCCACGCCCGGCGCCAGCGCCAGCAGGGCTTCGAGCCGCGCGCTTTCGCCCGGGGTAAACCCGATCAGGCGAACGGTAAACGGATAGCTGGACAAGTGCATCGGTAACGCCCCTCCCTGGCATTGCCGTGGTTATCCGGCTTAATCTAGCACAAACGTGCGAAGCGAAAAGCACGTCACAGCGCAAACTACTGTATATTTAAACAGTAAAAAAGCCTAACCTTTTCCTCCCGACAAGTTAGAATGCCGGAGCATTCGACAAACAATCTTCAAGATGGCCTCCAAGAAACCCGCTCCAGACTATAGCGAATCATCCATCCGCGTCCTCAAGGGACTCGAACCTGTGAAACAGCGCCCGGGCATGTACACCCGGACGGAGAACCCGCTCCACATCATCCAGGAAGTGATCGACAACGCCTCCGACGAAGCGCTGGGCGGTCACTGCAAGAACATCGGCGTGACCCTGAACCCGGACGGTTCGATCACGGTCGAGGACGACGGCCGCGGCATCCCGGTCGGTATCCACCCGGAAGAAGGCGTGTCCACGGTCGAGATCGTGTTCACCCGCCTGCACGCCGGCGGCAAGTTCGACAAGGGTTCGGGCGGCGCCTACGCCTTCTCGGGCGGCCTGCACGGGGTCGGCGTCTCGGTCACCAATGCGCTGTCGAAGCGCCTCGAGATCGAGGTGTGGCGCAAGGACGACCAGGGCAACGGCCAGCACAAGCTGGTGTTCGCCGACGGCGAAGTGATCGAGCCGCTCACGTCCAGCCCTGCCGAGCGTGGCGGCAAGAAGAACGGCACCCGCGTCACCGCCTGGCCGGACGGCAAGTATTTCGATTCCCCGAACATCCCGCTGGGCGACCTGCAGCGCCTGCTGCGCTCGAAGGCGGTGCTGCTGCCGGGCGTGACGGTCACGCTCACCAACGCCAAGACCGGCGACGTCCAGACCTGGCGCTACGACGAAGGCCTGCGCGGCTACCTGAACGAGGCGCTGGCCCAGAGCTCGAACGGCGAGACCCTGATCCCGCTGTTCGAAGGCGCGCAGTTTGCCGCCGCGGGCGACGACAGCTTTGCCGAAGGCGAAGGCGCCGACTGGGTCGTGGCCTGGACCGAAGAAGGCGGCGTGGTGCGCGAGTCCTACGTCAACCTGATCCCGACCGTGAGCGGCGGCACCCACGAAGCCGGCCTGCGCGACGGCCTGTTCGGCGCGGTGAAGAACTTCGTCGAGCTGCACGGCCTGCTGCCGAAGGGCGTCAAGCTGCTGCCCGAAGACGTGTTCGCGCGCGTCTCGTTCGTGCTGTCGGCCAAGGTGCTGGACCCGCAATTCCAGGGCCAGACCAAGGAACGCCTGAATTCGCGCGACGCGCTCAAGCTGGTGTCGACGTTTACGAAGCCGCCGCTCGAGCTGTGGCTGAACCAGCACGTCGAATACGGCAAGAAGCTGGCCGAACTGGTCATCAAGCAGGCCCAGTCGCGCCTGCGTTCGCTGCAAAAAGTCGAGAAGAAGAAATCGTCCGGCGTGGCGGTGTTGCCGGGCAAGCTGACCGATTGCGAGTCGACCGACATCACGCGCAACGAACTGTTCCTGGTCGAGGGCGACTCGGCCGGCGGCTCGGCCAAGATGGGCCGCGACAAGGAATTCCAGGCCATCCTGCCGCTGCGCGGCAAGGTGCTCAACTCGTGGGAAACCGACCGCGACCGCCTGTTCGCCAACAACGAGATCCACGATATCTCGGTGGCGATCGGCGTCGATCCGCATGGACCGAACGATTCGCCCGACCTCTCCAGCCTGCGCTACGGGAAGATCTGCATCCTGTCCGATGCGGACGTCGACGGTTCGCACATCCAGGTGCTGCTGCTGACGCTGTTCTTCAAGCACTTCCCGGCCCTGTTCCGCAACGGGAACATCTGCATCGCGCGTCCGCCCCTGTACCGCGTCGACGTGCCGGCGCGCGGCAAGAAGCCGATCCAGAAACTGTACGCGCTGGACGACGGCGAACTGCTGGCGATCGAGGACAAGCTGAAAAAAGAAGGCCTGAAGGAAGGCGTGTGGAGCATCTCGCGCTTCAAGGGCCTGGGCGAGATGAACGCCGAGCAGCTGTGGGAAACCACCATGAACCCGGACACGCGCCGCCTGCTGCCGGTATCGTTCGGCCAGTACGACGTGGCCGAGTCGGCATCGCGCTTCAATATGCTGATGGGCAAAGGCGAAGCCGCCGCGCGTCGCGCGTGGATCGAGGAACACGGGAACGAGACCGAGGCGGATATCTAATCCGCGGCAACTCGCGAGCAACCGAACAGACATCATGACGAATCAAGCAAGCCTTTTTGAGCAACAACACGAGCCCTCGGACGTCGAGACGCTCACCCTGTCCACCTTCGCCGAGCGCGCCTACCTCGACTACGCCGTCTCGGTGGTCAAGGGCCGCGCGCTGCCGGACGTGTCGGACGGCCAGAAGCCGGTCCAGCGCCGCATCCTGTACGCGATGAACGAACTGGGCCTGGGCCCGACCGCCAAGCCGCGCAAGTCGGCCGCCGTGGTCGGCGACGTGCTCGGTAAACTGCACCCGCACGGCGACCAGTCGGTGTACGACGCGCTGGTGCGCATGGCGCAGGACTTTTCGCTGCGCTACCCGCTGATCGACGGCCAGGGCAACTTCGGCTCGCGCGACGGCGACGGCGCCGCGGCGATGCGATATACCGAAGCCCGCCTGACCCCGATCTCGCGCCTGCTGATGGACGAGATCGACATGGGCACGGTCGACTCGCAACCCAACTACGACGGTTCGACCACCGAACCACGTACGCTGCCGGCGCGCCTGCCGATGGTGCTGCTCAACGGCGCCTCGGGCATCGCGGTCGGCCTGGCCACCGAGATCCCGTCGCACAATCTGCGCGAGGTCGCGGCGGCGGCGGTGGCGATGATCCGCAACCCCAAGATCACCCACGCCGAGCTGATGACCCACATCCCCGGTCCGGACTTCCCGGGCGGCGGCCAGATCATCACCCCCGCCTCGCAGATCGCCGACATGTACGCGGTCGGCCGCGGCTCGATGAAGGTGCGCGCGCGCTGGAAGATCGAAGAGCTGGCGCGCGGCCAGTGGCAGGCGGTGGTCCATGAACTGCCGCCGGGCTGCTCGTCGCAGCGCGTGCTGGAAGAAATCGAAGAGCTGACCAATCCGAAGGTCAAGGCCGGCAAGAAGGCACTGCTGCCGGAACAGCTGGCGCTGAAGAACACGATTCTGGGCGCGCTCGACGCGGTGCGCGACGAATCGGGCCGTGACGCCCCGGTGCGCCTGGTGTTCGAGCCGAAGTCGAAGAACGTCGACCAGGGCGAGTTCATGCTGATGCTGCTCGCGCACACCTCGCTCGAAAGCTCGGCGCCGATCAACCTGGTGATGATCGGCGGCGACGGCCGTCCGCGCCAGAAGGGTCTCACGGCGATCCTGCAGGAATGGATCGACTATCGCTTCGTGACGGTCCGCCGCCGCACTGAGTTCAAGCTGGGCAAGGTCAACGACCGCATCCACATCCTGGAAGGCCGCGAGACGGTCCTGCTGAACATCGACAAGGTGATCGCCATCATCCGCAATTCGGATGAGCCGAAGGCGGCGCTGATCGAGGAGTTCCGCCTGAGCGAACGCCAGGCCGAGGACATCCTCGAGATCCGCCTGCGCCAGCTGGCGCGCCTGGAAGCGATCAAGATCCAGCAGGAGCTGGCCGAACTGCGCAACGAGAAGGAGAAGCTCGAGGACATCCTCGAGAATCCATCGTCGATGAAGCGCCTGATCATCCGCGAGATCGAAGCCGACGCCAAGCTGTACGGCGACGACCGCCGCACCATCATCGAGGAAGCGCAACGCGCGGTGGCCGAGCAGAAGGTCATCGACGAGCCGGTGACCGTGATCGTGTCGGAAAAAGGCTGGGTGCGCGCGCGCACCGGCATCGGCCACGATCCGGCGCAGTTCACCTTCAAGGCCGGCGACTCGCTGTATAAAGCCTTCGAGTGCCGCACGATCGATCATCTGCTGGGCATCGGCGACAACGGCAAGGTGTATTCGGTGCCGGTGAATGCGCTGCCTGGTTCGCGTGGCGACGGCGTGCCGATCACGACGCTGGTCGATCTGTCGGGCGGCGTGCGGATCCTGCACTACTTCGCGGGCAATCCAGAGACGCGCCTGTTGATCTCGACCTCGGATGCGTTTGGTTTCATTACCAAGGCTGGCGATATGGTCAGCCGCCTGAAGGGGGGCAAGTCGTTCATTACCCTGAACGACGGCGCGGCGCCGTTGCCGCCGCGGGTCGTCACCGACAACGCCGGCGCGGTTGCCTGCCTGTCGGAGAAGGGCCGCGTGCTGGTGTTCGGCATCGACGAGATGAAGGTGCTGACCAATGGCGGTCGGGGTGTGATCCTGATGGAGCTGGAGCCGAAAGAGAAGATGCTGGCGGCGCAGCCGATCACGCAGAAGGGTGTGAACGTGATTGGCACCTGGTCGGGTGACAAGGCGCGGACGGTCGAACTGTTCGCGTCGGGGCTGGAGCCGCACTTTGGCAAGCGGGCGCGCAAGGGCAAGGCGTTGTCGGCGAGGTTGAAGGCGCAGGATTTGGCGATGCGGGCGGCTGAAGGGGCCTGACTGAAATGAGCCTGTCAGAATTTCTGTGTGGAACCGGGGTCATGAAATAATCCCGAAAGGACTGTTCCATGACCGAAGTGATGACCACTAAGAAGCTCAAGA